>CAVZNE010000189.1:0-11922 GCA_963776445.1 Terriglobales bacterium | reverse complement strand
CCACGCCGCCGCCGCCGCCGCCACCAGGCCGCCACGCGCCGCCAGTTAGCTACGCCGCCGCCAGGCGGCCACGCTGACGGGTCGTCAGCCACGCTGACCATTATGGAAGACGGAGTGAGCGTGGGAATCGGAACCGTGACCACCGGCTCGCCTTCGACGGCCACCGTCACCATCTCCCTGGTGAACGCGGGAACGCATCTGCTGCAGGCCATTTACAGCGGCGACACCTACTACACCGGCTCTACCTCACCTTCGGTGTCGATCATTGCGGCCAAGGCCGCCACGGTGACTACGGTGACCGCAACCCCGGCGGCTCTGGCGGCCGGAACCACCGAGACCCTCACCGCGACCATTGCTCCGGTGAACGCAGTAACCGGCACAATCTACACCATCACCGGCACGGTCAGCTTTTACGACGCGGGCACGCTGCTGGGCAGGGCCGCGGTTTCCGCCAACACGGCCGCACTGACCAGCGTCACACTTGCCAATAACACCAACCACACCATTACGGCCATCTACTCAGGCGACACCAACTGGCTGGCGAGCGCGTCCAGCGTCCTTCCCCTGGACGCCTCCACGCTGCCCGATTACGTGGTGCTCACCTCGAATCTCACCACGAACCCCCCAACCTTATCTCCCGGCGGGGCGCTGATCCTTACCGCTACGGTGACGCCGACTGCCACGCCGCTGCTTGGCGCGGAACAAAACCCCACGGGCAGCGTGCTCTTCTACAACGGAACCACGCTGATCGGCACGTCTGCCCTGGCTGCCGCAAGTCCGGGCTATACCTCCGTTGCCACTCTCACCGTCCAGAACCAGGCGGGAGGGGTGGACACGTTCTCGGCGATTTACGCGGGCGACCTTTACTACGACATGGCGACCTCGAACCTGCTGAACATCACCGTGCAGGACTTCACCATCACCGCGTCGCCGAGCAATCCCGCCACCAATCTGAACATCATCCAGGGCGCATCCGGCTCCGCGTCGTTTATCGTTACCGGGCTGGGCGGATTCGACAATCAGATCCAGGTGGTGTGCGCCGTGCCTTCGCAGGACGATATGACCTGCTCCGCCACGCCGCAGCAGGTCACTCCTACGGCCGCGGTTACCTTTGTCGTCCAGACCTACATCACCGGAGGACCATCCTCGGTTACCACCGTCAGCCAGAGAAAAGGCCCGCTGTGGCCTCGTACGGCAGGCGGAACGGCGCTGGCGGTTCTGGGATTCTTCCTGCTGCCGTTCGGACGCCGGACGCGCATCTTTGCTGGGCGCGGCGCACGCCGCTTCTGGGTTCTGCTGTTGCTGCTGGTTGGTCTGGGCGCGGCGGGCATGGGCTGCAACAGCACCAGCCTGGTGACCACAACGGGGACGCCGCTGGGCGTGTCCACCATCAAGATCACCGCTACGGCCTACGTGGACAACACGGTCGTCAGCCGCAGTATCTACCTGTCGGTGAACGTGCTGGCAAACAGCTCCAGCACCAACTGAGAGCGAGCTCGTAAACAACAGGGGCGGCCGGATTATTCGGCCGCCCCTGTTGTTTGCAGCCCAAATCTCCCTGCCGGACGTGGTAGGCTGGCTCTGCCAATTGAAGGAGCGTAATTCTTCATGCATTCCATCCAGCCCATCCACTTCAATCTTGTTGCCGCCGCCCACGCCGCCATGCTGGAACACGGTTTTCAGCCGGAGTTTCCCACTGCCGCAGCCGCGGAACTGGCCGCGATTCAGAACCATCCCGAGCTGCCGGCGGTCCCCGGTATCCAGGACCTGCGCCGCCTGCTTTGGTCCTCCATCGACAACGACACATCAAAGGACCTCGACCAAATTGAATGGGCCGAGCAATTGCCCAATGGCAGCATCCGCGTACTCATCGGCGTGGCCGATGTGGACGCGCGCGTGAGCCGTGGAACGGTGATCGACACCCACGCCAAGAGCGAGACAACATCTGTTTATACCGGCGTCAAGGTCTTTCCCATGCTGCCGGTGGAGCTTTCCGAGGGCATTACCTCGCTCAACGAGAATGAGGACCGCGTGGCCCTGGTGATCGAGTATGCCGTGGACGCGGCGGGCGGAGTCTCCGAGGGCAAGGCTTACCGCGCGCTGGTGCGCAACCATGCGCAACTAGCCTACAACGCCGTGGGCGCCTGGCTTGCTGGAACCGGACCGGCCCCGGCCAAGGTGGCCGCCAGCGCCGATCTGGCGGCGCAACTCAAGCTACAGGATTCCGCCGCACAGCGCATGCTGAACGGACGCTTCCAGCACGGGGCGCTGGACCTGGAAACCATCGAGACGCGGCCGGTGATGTTGGCTGACCTTGCGGTCGAGATCGTCAGCCTGGAGAAGAACCGCGCCACGTCTCTGATTGAAGAGTTTATGGTGGCGGCCAACGGGGTCATCGCCAGGACATTTGAGCAGGCCGGCGTAGCCTCCATCCGCCGCATCGTACGCGTCCCCAAACGTTGGGATCGCATTGTGGAGGTGGCCGCCGCCCTGGGCACGACGCTGCCTGTTGAACCTGACTCCAAGGCGCTTAACGACTTCCTGCTGGCCCAGAAGCAGAAGGACCCCGACCGCTTTCCCGATCTCTCCCTGTCTGTGGTGAAGCTCATGGGTCCCGGCGAATATGTGCTGGTGAAGCCCAACGAGGTGTCTCCCGGCCACTTCGGCCTGGCCGTGCAGGACTACACCCACTCCACCGCGCCCAACCGCCGGTTCCCGGACATGGTGACCCAGCGGCTGATGAAGGCGTGGCTGGCGAAAGGGCCGCAGCCCTACTCCGAGGGCGATTTGAACGCCATTGCTCTGCGCTGCACCCTGATGGAAGACAACGCCCGCAAGGTGGAGCGCGAGATGCAGAAGCGGATTGCCGCCGTGGTGTTGCATCCGCGTATTGGCCAGACATTCCGCGCCATCGTCACCGGCGTCAACCTGTACGGCACCTTCGTCCGCACCCTCGATCCGCATGTGGATGGCAAGCTGGTGGAGGGCTTCAAGGGCCTGGACGTAGGCGACCGCGTGACGGTGAAGCTGATCTCCACCGACCCGCAGCGGGGGTTCATCGACTTCGCGGCGTAAGGGAAGGGCTTACATCCCGGCTGGCCCCTGCACCAGGCCGATCAGGTGGCCTTCAGGATCGAGGAATCCGGCGATGATGCCGCCATCGGGAATGGGGTGCGGGCCGAAGGCCGTTCTGCCGCCGTGGCTCTCGATGGCGACCAGGGCGGCCTCGACGTCCGCAACCGCAACATAGAACATGACGTGCTCCCGGTCCTTCCCCATGGCGCCAATGCCGCCGCCGATGCCGGAGCCGGTATTGACCAGCGAGTAGTCTTTCTGGATCGGTGTGAGCTGCCAGTCGAAGACGCTCGTGTAGAAGGCTTCCAGCAGGGGCTGGTCTTTGCCAAGAATTTCGAAGTGAACGACCGGATTGGGCATGGCTGTGTGCTCCTCCAGAGTGGATGTGGGCCACTTTACACGGTGGTTTCGCGAAAATCCAATGAAAAAGCGCTTCAATGTCTCTGCAATGGGGGATGGTGCGATCCCGCCCCAACCGCAAAAACATCGACGCGGCGAGGGTGGGGAACCCAGGCGGCGCGGATGCAATTGGAAGCTTTTGGAGCCGCAGCGGCTGGAACGGCGTCTAATAATAGGATACGACTTACACGGACTGAACCCTCACCCTGCGGCGTGCACCGGATACTGTGCGCTGGTTGGGGTGGTTTACCCTCAAGGCAGCCCCTTTTTCGATTCGGCCTACCTGGCGAACCGGTCAGGCGGGAGCCGACTTCAAGATTGGTGAATAGATGCGCTTAGTTTCTTGCTTTCTCCCTGCGACGCTGGCCACGAGCCTTGCCCTTTTCGCGTTGCCCACCCCAGTAATCGCGCAGCAATCGGAATCCGGCCAAACAGCAACAGTGGAAGCGCCTCCCGATGCGCCGCAGCCGCAGTTCCTGGTGGCAGCTGCAGAACCACCGGCCCCGCTGGATGAGCGCCAGGAGAGTTCCAGCGCCCCAGCGGCCTCCACAGCGCCGTCCGCCGCCCAAAGCCAGCAGGAAAAGGCAGCGCAGCAGATCAAGGAGCAGGAGAAGCAGCGGGTTTTGGGTATCGTGCCCTCGTTCAACATCTCCTATCGCAGCGACGCTGTTTCCCTGACCGCCAAGCAGAAGCTGGGCTTGGCCTTCCGTTCCTCGGTCGATCCGGTGGCCTTTGCCTCTGCGTTCCTGGTGGCCGGTTACCACGAAGCCGACCACGACAACATTGGATTTCCATGGGGCATCAAGGGTTATGGTGAGCGGTCTGGTGCAGCTTATCTGGATGCCTTTGACGGCGCCATGATCGGCAACGGCATCCTGCCCGCCATCCTCCACCAGGACCCCCGCTACTTCCGCCTGGGCCACGGAACCACCACCCACCGGCTGCTTTACGCGCTGATGACCAACGTCATGTGCAAGCACGACAACACCGGCAAATGGGAGCCCAACTACTCCAACGTGCTGGGCAACATCGCCTCCGGCGGACTCTCCAATCTTTACTACCCGTCCAGCGACTCCGGGATCGGTCAGACCTTCACCAACGGCTTTATCGTCACTGCCGAGGGCGGATTCGGCTCCATCTTCCAGGAGTTCTGGCCCGATATCTCGCGGAAGTTCCTGCACCGGGATCCGACCCATGGCCTGGACGCCGAAGCGCGCACCAAGGATACGGCAGAAAAAGAAGCCAGGAAGCGCTAGAAGCCGAGTCGCAAGTTTTCTGCAAGCCTGACTGGCATGGAGCCGGTCAGGCTTTTTCCGTCTGCGGCGAAAGCCGGTCGTTCACCAGAAAATATCTGCTCGATCTGTGATGGATAGCCCGGGCAAAGACAGAAACCGTCTCCTGCTCCGGATAGCGCAGCGCCGTCAGCCGTCCGCCGTAGACGCAGCCGGTGTCGATGTTGACGGTGTTGTTTTGCCACAGCGGCTCCGCCACCGGTGTATGCCCATACACCACCAGGGCATTTCCGTGGTAATCGGCGGCCCAGTTGGAGCGGACCGGCACGCCGAATTCGTCCTTTTTGCCGGTGGTTTCACCCAGAAGCGCAAACCGGCTCACCGCGGCAGAGGAGCGGCCCAGCATCCACTCCTTGAGTCCCGCGTGAGCAATGGCCAGCTTGCCGCCGTCAAAGAGGGAATAAATCGGCAATCCGGCCAGAAATTCCTCTGCCTGGGCGCGGAACTCCTTTGGCTCGCGGCCAAGCTGCTCCAACGATTGCGCCAGAAACGGCGCGACCGGCTGGGTGCTGTCAGTGAGTGCCTTCAGCAGGCTTAGGTCGTGATTGCCAGCCACGCAGAACGCCTGGCCCTTGCGCACCATGCTCATCGCCAGCCGCAGCACGCCTACCGTTGCCGGTCCGCGATTGACCAGATCTCCAGTGAAGGCCAGCTTTCTGTCCTGAGGTGGAGTCACCGCGAAATCGCCGTTTTGCCGTTCCACAAAGTAGCCGAGTGCCGCCATCAACTCCAGCAGTTCTTCCAGGCAGCCGTGTACGTCGCCCACAACGTCAAGAGACTCGCATTGCGCTGTGATCGAGGGCAACATCGCCTCCCCGCTTGGGATCGTGGCTTTTAGCGCTTCCTTGCCTTTGCCGGCTTGACGGCCTTCTTGGCTGCGCGCTTGGCCTTCGCGGGTTTGGCGGCTATTTTTGCCGTGTGTTTGGCTTTCAAGGGCTTGATGGCCTTTTTGGCCGTGGACATGGTCAGCTTGTAAAGCGCGGCTTGGTTCTTTTGAATGAGGGCGCAGCGTTGCTCCACGCATGCGCGACTACGTAGCGGGTCGGCGGGCGTGTTCATCACGTAATCCAGCAGCCTTTCGACGGAACTGGTGGCTACGTGCAGCCGTGTGTCCGAGGAGGCGTAATAGATAAAAACGTCGCCGTTCTTGCGTTCGATCCAGCCGTTACTGAAGACCACGTTCGAAACATCGCCGACGCGTTCGCCGCCATAGGGAGCCAGGAAGTAGCCGCCCGGCTTGTGGGTAATCACCCAGGGCCGTTCCAACTCTGCGAGAAACAGATAGAGCACATAGCGCAGGCCGGCGGCAGTGTTCCTCACCCCATGGGCCAGGTGCAGCCAGCCCTTTGCCGTCTTGATGGGCGCCGGGCCGAGGCCGTTCTTGACCTCCTGAATGGTGTGGTACTCGCGGTTGTCCATGATGATTTCGTCGTCGATCACGGCGTTTTCGATTGTCGGCGCCAGGCCCCAGCCGATGCCGCCGCCCTTGCCGGCCTGGATAAAGTCGTCCTGCGGGCGGGTGTAAAAAGCGTACTGGCCATCGACGAACTCGGGATGCAGCACCACGTTGCGCTGCTGCGGGGATTTGGACTTGAGATCGGGCAGCCGCTCCCAGGTTTTCAGGTCATGAGTGCGGGCAATGCCGCACTGCGCCACCGCCGATGAGGTGTCCCACTCCGGCGTCGCGGGGTCTTTGCGCTCGGTGCAGAACAGGCCATAGATCCAGCCGTCTTCGTGCTTGACCAGGCGCATGTCGTAGACGTTGGTGTCTGGCTCGCCGGTTTCGGGCATGAGGATGGGATAGTCGCGGAAGCGGAAGTGGTCGATGCCGTTGGGGCTTTCGGCCACGGCGAAGAACGATTTGCGGTCCGCACCCTCAACGCGCGCTACCACCACAAACTTGCCTTCATGCAGGATTGCGCCGGCGTTGAAGGCGGCGTTGACGCCGATCCGCTCCATCAGAAAGGGATTGTTCTTCTGGTCCAGGTCGTAGCGCCACAGAATAGGCGCGTGCGCGGCGCTCAGCACCGGGTATTCGTAGCGGTCAAAGACGCCGTTGCTGCCGGCCTGCTTGCGGTTGCGGCGGATGAGCAGCTTTTCCTGCTGTTTGAACAACGCCTGCACGCCCTTTTTGAAAGCTGCCTGATTCATCGGTTCACTCCGGTCCTTATTATTGCCCGGTTTTGGCAGCCGTGCCGCTCATCGCGTCCAGCCGTTGCATCGCTTCAAAGCAGGCGCGGCTGTTGTGGTACGGGCACTTCCAGGGGCCGACTTTGTCCTGTTCCGCGCCGGGCACGCCCGCCTTCGAAACCAGCCAGAACCATTCTCCATGCTCGTGGTCGACGATGTACTTGTCAATGAACGCCCAGCTATTCTCAGCCGCATCCAGAAAGTGGCGCTGGCGGGAAAGCTGGAAGGCATTGAGGAAGCCGACGACGGACTCGGCCTGCGGCCACCAGTGCTTGTCGCTATCGATAATACCTGCCGGATCGGCCTCGTAGAGCAAGCCGCCGTCCCGGTCCAGCCCCTGCTCGAAGACGGCCTGCGCCATCTCGACTGCAACCGCGCGCACGCGCGACAGTATGGCTGCATCGCCGAGGACTTCCGCGGCTTCGCACAACAGCCAGCTTCCCTCAATGTCGTGGCCAAAGGAGATCTTCTGTGACCGCGGGTTCCACCGCTCGTTGAAGAACAGAATGAAGTGATGCGTGGCGGGGTCGATGATGTGGCCGAGGAAGATTTCGATCAGTTCGCGCAGCCGCAAGCGAACCGTAGCGTCCTCGTGGGAGCGGAGCAGCGTGGCGTAAGCCTCCAACAGGTGGAGGTGTGTGTTCATGGATTTTTTCTCGTCCATGTCCACTTCGCTCAGGCGCTGGTCGGCGGCCAGCGTCCAGTCGCGCTCGTAGGTCTCAAAGTAGCCGCCGTGTATGGCATCGTGTCCGCAGGATTCAATCTGGTTCACAATACGCAGGGCTTTGGCCAGGGCCGCGGCGTCGCCCGTGGCGTGGAAGTACTCGGCTAGCGCGTAGACGGTGAAGGCTTGCCCGTAGATGCGCTTCTTGCTGTCGGTGGGGCGACCCTGGCAGTCGAGCATCCAGTAGACGCCGCCATACTCGTGGTCCCAGAAAAAGCGGTCGAGATATTCGTAGGCGCGCTGCGCGGTGGAGAGGTACACCGGGTCGCGATAAACGCTGAAGGCCTTGGAGAAGGTCCACAGAATGCGCGCGTTGAGGATGAGCCCCTTGTCCGCGTAGGGATCGATCGTCAGGTCGTTGGCGATCTGGCCGCGAAAGCCGCCATATTCCTTGTCGATGGTGTGTTTGAGCCAGAAAGGAAGGATGTCGGAGAGCAACTCCGACTCCACCTTCTGCCGTAATTCGTGCACGAGGCTCCTCCTCGGGGTTTGCTTCGCAGCGGATATGGATCTTCGATGTGGAATTTCAGGCGATGGAACCAGCCGGGAACGAATGCATCGTGCTTTCCCACCCTTTTCGCAAAAGCGCGAAAAGGATGGGGCACCCAGTTACTGTGGCGCGATCAGGCGGGCTGGGCGAGGATCGCGTCGATGCGGGCTAGTTCCTCGGCGGAGAACTGGAGGTTGGCGAGCGCGGCGACGTTCTGCTCAATCTGCTCCACGCGGCTGGCTCCGATCAGCGCCGAAGTCATGCGGCCGTCGCGCAGCACCCAGGCAAGGGCCATCTGGGCCAGCGACTGCCCGCGCTCCGCGGCCACGGCGTTCAAGGCGCGTGCCTCGGCCAGGTGGTGCTCGTCCACGTCAGCCTGCTTGAGGAAACTGTACGGCTTGGAGGCGCGTGAGCCGCTCGGTATGCCCGTCAGATAGCGGTCGGTCAACAGTCCCTGCGCCAGCGGGCAGAAGGCGATGCCGCCCACGCCTTCCTGGCCCAGCACGTCCAGCAATCCGCCCTCGACCCAGCGCTCGAACATGGAGTATTTGGGCTGGTGGATGAGGCAGGGCGTGCCCAGTGCGCGCAGAACTTTGACGGCGACGGAGGTCTGCTCGGCGCTGTAGCTGGAAATGCCGGCATAGAGCGCCTTGCCGGAGCGGACGGCATGATCGAGCGCGCCCATGGTTTCCTCAATGGGCGTTTCGGGATCGGGACGATGGGAGTAGAAGATGTCGACATACTCCAGGCCCATGCGCTTCAGGCTCTGGTCCAGGCTGGCCAGAAGGTACTTGCGCGAACCCCAGTTGCCGTAGGGGCCAGGCCACATATCCCAGCCGGCTTTGCTGCTGATGATCAGCTCGTCGCGATATGACTTGAAGTCGAGGCGCAGAATCTCGCCGAAGTTCGACTCCGCGCTGCCCGGAGGAGGGCCGTAGTTGTTGGCCAGGTCGAAGTGCGTGATGCCCAGGTCGAAGGCGCGGCGCACCATGGCGCGGGAGTTCTCAAAGGCATCCACTCCGCCAAAATTGTGCCACAGGCCGAGAGAGATGGCGGGCAACTGAACGCCGCTTTTGCCGCAGCGGCGGTACTGCATGGTGTCGTAGCGCTGTTCGCTTGGCTGGTACAAAGCAGTTCTCCTATTCGTAGCGAAGGGGACGGATTTTAGCCCGTCCCCTTTACTGTACAGCGTTCAAGATACAGCCCTAACTCAGGATGCCTTTGACCGTCACCAGTTTGCGACCGTCGGTGGGGGGAGGCACGATGTTGCCTTCAATCGGCGCGCCGTCCACCGTCAGGGCGATGTGGCTGCCGTCGCCCTGGCGCTCGATGGCGATCTTGTAGACTACGCCCCGGAAGGTGCGCGTGGCGGTGAAGCCCGGCCAGTTTTTGGGAATCACCGGAGCAATCTCAAGCCCATCCAACGAGGTGCGGATACCCAGAATCCACTGCACAATGGCGTAATAGTTCCACGCCGCCGTGCCGGTGAGCCAGGAGTTTTTGGCCTCGCCAAAGGTGGGCGCATCCTTGCCCGCGATCATCTGCGCATAGACGTAAGGCTCGCAGCGATGCAGGTCGCCTATCTCTTCGCGCGCCGAGGGGTTGATGCGGCTGTAGTAGTCGTGCGCCTGGTCGCCGTGCCCCAGCCGCGTTTCACCGATCATGACCCAGGGATTGACGTGGCAGAAGATGCCCGCGTTCTCCTTGTATCCCGGCGGGTAAGAGGAAATCTCGCCCAGGTTGAGGTAGTACCGGGAGTAGGCCGGCTGCTGCAGCACGATGCCGTGCTTGGTGGCCAGATGCGTTCCTACGGCGGCCAGGGCCTTGGCGGCTTTGCCGTCTTGCAGACCGATTCCGGCCAGTGTGCAGAAGCCGTTGGACTCGATGAAGATCTTGCCTTCGTCGCACTCCCTGGAGCCGATCTTGGCGCCGAAGTCGTCGTAGGCGCGCAGGAACCACTCGCCGTCCCATCCGTGCTGGTTGACGGCTTCTTCCATTTTGGCCACCTCGGCCAGATAGCCAGCGGCTTCGCTGTCCAGTCCGCGATGCTTGGCGATGGCCGCGATCTCCTGGCCTGCCAGCACAAACAGCCCGGCAATGAAGACCGACTCGGCCACTTTGCCTTCCTTGTTGGTGGTGGTCTGGAAGCTCTGGCCCGGCGTGTCGGAGAAGCAATTCAGGTTGAGGCAGTCGTTCCAGTCGGCGCGACCGATCAGCGGCAGCCCATGCGGGCCAAGCCGGCTCAGCGTATACGCAAAGCTGCGCTGCAGGTGGTCGTAGAGCGGCTTCTCGGAGCCGGGTTCGTTGTCGTAAGGAACCGGCTCGTCGAGGATGCTCCAGTCGCCGGTCTCCTTCAGATAGGCGGAGACGCCGACGATGAGCCAGTGCGGATCGTCATTGAAGCCGCCGCCGATGTCGTTGTTGCCGCGCTTGGTCAGCGGCTGGTACTGGTGATAGGCGCCGCCGGTGGGCAGTTGCGTCGAAGCCAGGTCGAGAATGCGCTCGCGGGCGCGCGCCGGCACCATGTGCACAAAGCCCAGCAGGTCCTGGTTGGAGTCGCGGAAGCCCAGGCCGCGGCCAATGCCCGATTCAAAGAACGACGCCGAGCGCGACATGTTGAACGTGGCCATGCACTGGTACGCGTTCCAGATATTCACCATGCGGTTGGTGTGGATGTCGGGCGTGTTCACCTGACAGATACTCAGCAGACTCTCCCAGTACAGGCGCAGCCGCTCAAAGGCCGCGTCGGCTTCCTTGGCATCGAGATACTTCGCGATTACCGGCTTCACGGTGCTCTTGTTGATGATTTGCGAGCCGGCAGGATCGAATTTCTGGTCGACGGGATTCTCATGGTAGCCGAGTACAAACACGATCTGCTGTGTTTCGCCAGGCTCCAGTTCGAGCTTGACCTGGTGCGCGCCGATGGGCGACCAGCCATGGGCGATGGAGTTGGTCAGTTGCCCGGCTTCTACCGCAGCGGGCTGGTCCCAGCCGCGATTGCGGCCCAGGAACGACTCGCGCTGCGTATCGAATCCGGCGGTCGGCCGCGAACAAGCGAAGTAGGCAAAGTGGTTGCGGCGTTCGCGGTACTCCGTCTTGTGATAGATGACGCCGTCCTCAACTTCCACTTCGCCGGTGTTGAAGTTGCGCTGGAAGTTCGTGCCGTCGTCCTGCGCATCCCACAGGCAGAACTCGATGTTGGCGAAGGCCGAAATGGACGCCTTGGTCGCACGCCGATTGGTGACCGTCAATTGCCAAATCTCAAGGTTTTCGCCCATCGGCACGAAATAACGGGTGTGCGCTTCGATGCCGTTGGAGGTCGAACCGATCACGCTGTACCCCATGCCGTGGCGGCAGGTGTAGTCCACCACTTCGGTGCGCGTGGGCTGCCACGAGGGAGACCAGAACTGCTTCGACTCGTCGTCGCGCAGATAAATATAGCGGCCGCCGCAATCCAGAGGCACGTTGTTGTAGCGGTAACGGGTCAGCCGGCGCAGGCGCGCGTCGCGATAGAAGGAATAGCCTCCCGCGGTATTGGAAATGATCCCGAAATACGCTTCGCAGCCCAAGTAGTTGATCCAGGGAAAAGGCGTATCTGGTTGCGTTATCACATACTCGCGGTTAAGGTCGTCGAAATATCCAAACTTCACTGTGCGCGCTCCGTCGAAGGAAAAGGACGCCTAAGTATATCCTCTGGCTCAAAAGTTAATCAAACGTTTTTGCAGAGCATTCTGGTGTACTTTCAAGAAAAC
>CAVZNE010000188.1:0-9475 GCA_963776445.1 Terriglobales bacterium | reverse complement strand
AAGACGCCGCGTTCAACGCCAAGTTAGTTGCCGCCGGCTTAACCCTGCCGACTACATTCACGGGCGCAGACGGAAATACGTATGAAAACTATACCTATTTCCCCGGCAACCAGATTCCGGCTTCCTTGCTGGATCCGAACGCCTTGCTCTTCAACGCCACCAAGAACCTTCCTGCGTCGACCAACGCGGCGAACGGAACCTATACGCCGACGGGCGGCCATCTGCCTGTCACGGTGCGTGAAGATCTGTTCCGCATCGATCACAGCTTCAACGACAAGTGGCAGCTCTTCGGTCACTTCATCCATGACGCGATGGACACGGTGGAAGCCACTCCCGAGTGGCAGGGCGACAGCTACCCGACCATCGGCTCGAACTTCAGCAACCCGGCGTTCGCCGCGGCCATCAAGCTGACCGGCACGCTGACGCCCAACGTGCTGGTGGAAGCTGCATTCAATTACAACGGCAACAAGATCGCGATCATTCCCGTAGCGGCGGGTGGCGCAAACTTTGTGAAGCCTTCGGGCTGGAGCACCGGCACCTACTTTGCGGCGACCAACGACGTGGGCAATCGCCTGCCGGACCTGACCTGGAAGACGGTAGGCAACGAATGGGGTCCTGGAAACGATCCCTGGACCAACGGCGCAGAGGATTTTGCCGAGATCTACGGCCTGTCCTGGACCTACGGCAAACATCAAATGAAGTTTGGCGGCGGTTACAACCGCTACACCAAGAACCAGGTGATCGGCAAGGACTCCGAGGGAGACTACACCTTCGGCGATGGCTGGAATACTCCCACAGCGGCTAACGCCGCAACCGGAGCACCTGCTCTGCCGTCGCGCCCCACGGGCAACTTGACGGGCGATTCGTATTTGGACTTCCTGCTTGGTTTGTCCACCAACTTCAGCCAGTCGAACGCGAATCCGATCAACCACTATGTAAACCAGACCATTTCGGCCTATGCCGAAGACAACTGGCACGTGAGCAGCAAGTTGAGCCTGCAGTACGGCTTCCGCTACGACATGATGCCGCACACATGGGAACGCAACAACCAGGTTTCCAATTTCAATCCCCAGCATTACCAGCCAGGGCTAACGACGGCAGCCAGCTTCAACGCAGATGGTTCCTTCGTGAGCGGCGCTCCCGGGCTGCAAACCAACTCGATCGGCACGTTCTATATGAACGGCGTGGATCTCGCCGGTCAGGGTGGTACATCGACCGCGCTGGTCAAGAACGACTACAAGACGTTCATGCCCAGGGTCGGATTCTCCTATGACGTCTCCGGCAACGGCAAGACCGTGGTGCGTGGCGGCTTTGGAACGTTCTATGAGCGCATCCAGGGCAACGACATCTACGACGCGGCCGGCTCGGCTCCATTCATCAGCACACCGTCAGCCAACAACGTGGAATTGACCAATCCCAACTTCAACTGGCAGGCCGGCTCGGCTGCCTCGACGCCGACGTTCACCCAAGGCTACAACTCGCTGAACACCTACTATCCCGATCCCGCCGTGGCGGAGTTCAGCCTGGGCGTACAGCATGAGCTGCAACCCGCGCTGATCATGATCGTGCAGTATGTGGGCAACATTGATTGGCACCAGAACGTCTGGATTCCGATCAACAACTTCCCGCTGAGCACGCCGATGGCAACGCGCCAGGCGGCCGCGAACGGTTCGCTAGCGACGATTCCCAGCCTGATCGCCCATACCTATCCCGGCTTTGGCAACATCAGACTGCAATCCACAACGCAGACCGGCACCTACCATAGCTTCCAGGCAGGCCTGCGCCAGCAGAACAAGCATGGCCTCAGCTTTGAACTGGATTACACCTACGCTCACCAGATCGATTCGACCCCGGGCAGCGTAGACGTGGACAACAACAACCCGACCCGCAATCCCTGGAACCTGAAGTACGACAAGGGTTCCGGCGCGCTCGATCGCCGTCAGGTTTTCAGCGGCAACTACGAGTACAAGCTGCCGTTCTTCAATCATGCCAGCGGCATGTCAAGGACCATACTCGGCGGCTGGGAAATCTCCGGCACGGTCATCTCTGAGACGGGTCTGCCCTGGTTCGGCGGATACGCTCCCACGAACAGCTACGGTGATACGGTTGGTTTGGGCGGCGACTACTCGATCTATCCCAACCTGGCCGGCAAGCCGCACTACACCAAGGGCAAGACAACCGTTGGCGCGGTATCCGGCTATCAGTATGTAAGCAGTACAGGCTTCTCGAAGCCGGTTGCCAGCTGGCTCGGCGGCCCCAACCTGGGCTTTGGCAACATGGGCAAGGACGCCGTTGTGGGCGCAGGCCGCACCAACTTCAGCACCGCGGTCTACAAGTCGTTTGCTTTTGGCGAGGCAGCTCATTTCGAGTTCCGCGCCGACAGCTTCAACACCTTCAACCACACGCAGTTCAACGGACTGGCCGACACCAATCCGCAGAACGCGGACTTTGGTTTTGTGAACAGCGCGCAGGACCCGAGAACCTTCGAGTTGGGCGCCAAGATCATTTTCTAAACGAAACCTCAACCGGGGCGCGGCAGGCCATGCCTGCCGCGCCCCTTTTCTTGGCGCCAGCAATGGCCTGCTTTCCAATAGAATTGGCAAGGTGTAAAAGTGATTGGCGCGATGCGACTGCGAATCTGCCTGACCCTGACACTGACGATCACAATGTCCGCCGCCCTGTGCGTGGGGCAGACGGTTGCCGAGCCGAATGGGCAGCGGCAGAGAGCGCTTGCCCTGGAGCAGCAAGGCAACAACGCGGAGGCTGAGGCGGCGTGGCGCGCCTATCTGAGGGCACACCCCTCGAACCCCGAGCCCTACGCCCACCTGGGCCTGCTGGAGGCTCGCCAGGAGCACTACAAGGAGGCGGTTCCACTCTACCGCAAGGCCCTTGCGTTGAATCCCGCTGTTCCCGGCCTGCGCCTGAACCTCGGACTCGCGCTTTTCAAGGCTGGCGAGATGAAAGAGGCCATCCAGACATTCCAGGCGCTGCTCAAGAGCCAGCCCCCCTCTTCGCCGGAGGTGCAGCGGCTGACAATCCTTCTCGGGATGGCTCACTATGCTTCGGGTGAATTCACTGAAGCGGCTCCCTATCTGAAGCAGGCCGCCACGCGCGATCCGCAGAATCTGGGGCTGCGGCTGAGCCTGGCGCACAGTTGCATGTGGTCCAGGCAATACCAGTGCGTTCTGGATACCTATCGCGAGATTCTTCTGCTGAATGCGGAGTCGGCCGAAGCCGACATGCTTGCGGGAGAAGCCCTGGACGAGTTGAAGGATCATCGCGGCGCCATCAAACAATTTCAGGCTGCGGTTCAAGCCAATTCCCGGGAGCCCGACGTCCATTTCGGCCTCGGCTATTTGTTGTGGACGCAGAGGCAGTACCCGGAGGCGGTGAGCGAGTTTCAAGCGGAACTGGCGAACAACCCGGATCATGTTCAGGCCATGATCTACATGGCAGACGCGCAGATGCAGATGAGCCATCCCGAGGTTGCTCAGCCGCTGCTGGAAAATGCCGTGCGCCTCGACGCCGGACGAGAACTGGCACATCTCGATCTGGGCATTCTCTACGCAGAAGCAGGCCGCAAGGACGATGCTCTGCGGGAGATGAAGGCGGCGGCGCGCCTGGCCCCGGAGGAGGTGAACGTCCACTGGCGGCTGGGACGGCTCTACCTGTCGATGGGAAGGAAAGACGAGGCAAAGGCCGAACTCGACAAGGCCAGCAGCATCACCAGGGCCGTCGACGATGCGCTGATCGACAAGATGGATGGCGCTCACGCCCAGCCGCCACAGATGCAGAAACCAAATGTGGCGCCGACAAACAAATGATTGGCTTCTAGTTGCGGGCTACTCGTGCTTCGCTTGCTATTTCCTGCGCGAGCAGGTTCGCCAAGGCCTTCTCCGGGCAGATATGCTTTGCCTCATCCACGGCCAATTCTTCCTCCGTCTCGATGGAAGAGGCGATGGTCATGAAGCAGTCGAGGCAGCGCGTATTGTAGGTGCCATTGTCGTTTTGGGTGCGGCTATACATGGCTTCTCGGGGATCTACTCGGAATTTACAGATGCTAGTCATTCGTGTGCTCTTGTGGCGTGATTTACATCACCTGACTTTGTGATCTTGTACCAGGCGGGGAGTTTGATCCACAGCGTCCTGGTTTCTGGAGCAAAACCAGAGTCCTTGTGTCCTGTCCCATGCATGCGAGGTCACCGCTCCCTGAGGTTCGCGTCGACTTGGATGAACTGCTTTCTGGATACACCAACTCTGGTTTTGCTATAGCGGCGTGGCGGAGCCGGGGTGCGTGGTCTTCGGTGGAGTATAAAGATCGACCGGCCCGGGGAGTTGATTCCTTTTGCACGCCTTGATTTGGTGAGGGTCACGGAAGTGGGCGCGGCAGGCAGCACCGTTCTTGTGGCAAAAGGACGCCTTTTCCTGCCGCGATGCACATGCTTTCAACAGGCTTTCATCGTTGCAAGTGTTGACAGGCGCTAATTCTAGCCAGTTTTCCTTAGTTTCCTGATTATTTTCAGAGCAGGTTTCGCCTTCTGTTCTCTCTTTCCATGGGGCACGGAGGGTCGTAGTCTTGGGTTTCGTTGCAGGAAATTAACCGGTCCTCATTACCGGTCTTGCCCCAGGCATCAAACACAATCTGACCGTGAATCAAGGCCAGACTTCCGTGGATCGAATGCCGGAATCCGCTTTGCGTGAACGCCGCGCCCTCTGAGGCTGTGAGCCTGCGCAAGCCGATCCGGACGGCACGATCAACCACGGTGAGTCCGTCTCGTTCCCGGAAACCGTCGCGGAAGCGTCTCACTCCCGAAAAGCCCTTGTCAGGGGTGAGGGTGAAGTGCGCCCTGCGGACGGCCCACAAAATTGAACCAAGGAGTGTACCTCGAATCATGCGGCCGAAAAAGATCATTCTCTGCGTAGACGATAACGAACAAGAGCTTTCCGTACTCGCGTTCATGCTGGCAACCAACGGATACCGGGTTGAATCCGCCTGCACCGGGCAGGAGGCGATCGGCATCTTTAGCGAGATGCAGGTGGATCTGGTTCTGGCCGACTTCGGGATGCCGCAGATGAATGGGAATCAGCTGATCGACCGGCTGAAGCAGATTGCGTCGCATGTGCCCATGATCCTGCTGGGCGACCCGCAAAAAATGAGCAGCGAGATGCACGCCGCCGATGCGCTGCTGGCCAAGAAGAACTGCACGCCCCAGGAACTGCTGGAGCGGATCAAGGTAATGAGCGCCCGCAAGCGCGGCCCGCGCAAGGGAACGGTGCGCATGATGCCGGCGGTTGAGCTGGCCGTGGCGTCCTGACAGAGATCAGAGATCAGTGGTCAGAGATCAGCGGGGCGGAGTCGCTTAGGCCGTCATTGTCCGGCTGCCCATTTCCTGGTTCTGGCTGCTGATCTTTGCTCCCTGTACCATGTTCACTCATCCCGGAGCGACATCCCCTGGTGTTCCCTACTCCCTATTCCATGGCTCCGGCTGCGGGTTCTTTCCTCGTACCCACTTGCCCCTTGACGATTCCATACGGCAGTCGCCATACTCTTTCCTCTGTGCCCAACGTGGAGCATTTTTTCTTTCGCCAGAGGAAGTTGGCTTTTATGGATATCGTTGTGATTCGCCTTCTTTTTGTAGCTCTGCTTGCATTGGTTTGTGTCTTTCTTCGTCCCTTTGGGTTGGCAGGATGGGTGGGTGCGGCCGCGGGTGCGGCGGCAGCCGGAGCGGTCATCGTCTTCGAGCTCAGGGTGCGCGCGCTGAGTCTGCGGCGGCTGATCGGCGCCGTGGCCGGCAGCGTGCTCGGCATCGTCGGCGCGGCCCTGTTTTGCTTGGTGTTGCGTAGCGCGCCGCTGCCCGAATCCACGTCAGCCGCACTGCAAATCTTCGTCTTGCTGCTGATGACCTATGTGGGGCTGCTGGTGGGCGCCAACAAGGGCGACCTGCTGAATCCCCTGGCGCTGGGCACGGTCTTCAGCGGCGAGCGGCCCGCGCGGCGCAGCGCCAAGGTGCTGGACACCAGCGTAATCATCGACGGGCGCATCGCCGATATTGCCGAGGCTGGCTTTATCGACGGCATGATGGTGGTGCCGGAGTTTGTGCTGCGCGAGTTGCAGACCGTGGCCGACTCGACGGACGGGTCGAAGCGGCAACGGGGCCGCCGCGGCCTGGATATGTTGCAACGCATGCAGTCGAACAACAACATCCAGGTGCAGATCGTCTCCGACGACTTTCCCTCCATCCGCGAGGTGGATTTGAAGCTGCTGGAACTGGCCAAAAAGTGGGAAGCCAAAGTGGTGACCAACGACTTCAACCTGAACAAGGTGGCCCACCTGCACCATGTGGAAGTGCTGAACATCAACGACCTGGCCAACGCGCTCAAGCCGGTGGTGCTGCCCGGCGAAAAAATGACCATCCTCATTTTGAAGGAAGGCAAGGAGTTCAACCAGGGCGTGGGCTACCTGGACGACGGCACCATGGTGGTGGTGGATCACGCCCGCAAACTGATCGGCAGGTCGGTGGAGATTTCCGTGACCAGCGTGCTGCAAACCGCCAGCGGCAAGATGATCTTCGGCAAGCTGGACGACCCATCTGCGCCACCTGCGGTGGGGCCTACTGCCTTCGGCTCGCCCGCGCCATAAAAAAGGCGCGGTAGTTGCTGGAGAGGTGACCACGACGGTGGGGTGAGCGTCCTTCGGTTCGTATCGAGTGGATTTTCCCTTATATTTTCGCCAGCTTTTTTCTCGGAAGGCGTCAAAGGGATCAGGCACCCGTTCGAATTCGCATCCTGCGCTTGCCTGTTAGAAAGGGGTGCAATGCGATCCAGGATTCTTGTTCTGTTTCTCTGTGTAGGAACCACGGCATTCTGCCAGCCTGCCGCGGGGAGCCCTGACCAATTGGGACGAGTGGAGACGGCGTTTACTCATCCCGTGTGGGAGATCAACCAGCTTCCTTCGGGCTGGAACATGAACAACACTGCTCCGGTGAGGGTGTTGATCCAGCCCAGGGCGGGAGCCGCGCAGCACTGGAACGATGCGCGGATCGATCCGCGGATCATCGTTCATCCGCCGCCGTCGAGTGTCGGTACGCTGCCGCCGGGCACGCTGGTGGCGAAGAATCTGTACCCCGACCTGCGATTCCAGCCTGTCCAGTGGCCCAATTTGAAATTCCAGCGGATTCCCACGCAATGGCCCAGATTCGAAATTGTGCCAACTGTCAGCGGCACACCGGCGACGGCGCGGGCTGCGGTGAAATAAACATTCAAGGCTGGCGTTTCAGACGCATGTATTCATTCCATGGCTTAGTATTTCTGCATCGTGGGGTCGATCTGGTCGGCCCAGGCCAGGATGCCGCCGGTCAGGTTGACGACCTTGGGGTAGCCGGCCTGATGGAGGAACTCGGCGGCGAGCTGGCTGCGGCCGCCGAGCTTGCAGTGCACAATGACTTCGCGGTTGCGGTCGATCTCCGCCAGCCGCTGGGGCAGGTCGTTGAGCGGGATCAGCTTTCCGCCGAGATTGGCGATCTGGTACTCGTGCAGCTCGCGAACGTCGAGAATGTAGACGTCTTCGCCTGCGTCGATGCGCTGTTTGAGTTCTCTTACGGTCAACTGCGGAATGCTATTGGTCAAAGTCGTCTCCATGCTTGTATTGGATGTGGTTCCGGCGGCAAAGCCGCAAAATGCCGGGAATCGATGAGGCGGGCGGCGGTGGGGTTCACCGGACAGGCTAACTATATATGGGGAGAGACGGCAACAGGAGAGCATCCCGGGCAGGCTGTTCAGACAGGCAGATTGGGCGGCGGGAGCCGGCGCGGAGAATTGCGGGCAGTGCTCCTGGTATGCGAGATTGGAGTTGTTGAAGATTCAGCCGATAAGCAATCCAGGATCTTCGCGGAATGAAAGGCAACATGGCCCGAAAGTTACGCAATCCGAACTTCGACCAGGCGGTGGAGATCCTGCGCGCCCATGGTTTTGATGTTGAGCCCTTTGCCGGCGTTGCAGGCGGCGTGCTGGCGAGCAAGCAGGGGGCCGCGGCGGTGCTGGTTGCCTCCCCGAGTAAAGACGCGGCTGCGGCGTTTGCGGTGCGTCCGGGAGCCCTGGTGCAGGGAGAAGTGGCGCGCCTGCTGGACCGCGGCTACCAGAAGTTCATCAAGACCACAAAGTTCGAGCTTCCCGCGACGGCGGTGCAGTTGGAGGCGATTCACCGGTTCGACGAGGAGCTGAAGCTGTTGATCGGCGCACCCAGCCTGTTCAACGAGTCAATGGGAACCACCAGCGATCTGTATCAATACGATCGCCTGAAGGGCCGGGAAGCAGCGCAGGCCAAGCCCGTGCGGCCGTGGGAGCCGGCAGCAGGGCACTGATTGATTTCATGCGGAGCAGGCCATGGAAGTGGAAGACAGAGCGGGAGTTCGAGCCAACGAGGAAGCGAATCGCCGCGCCTATCCGCGTTATTTTGTGGAAGAGGCGGCGGTGCTGCTGCTGATGGATCGCGGCTCCACCATGCAGTGCAAGGTGCTCGATTTCAGCCTGGGAGGGTGCCGCCTCCGCACCCGTGAGCCGTTTTTCCCTGGCATTGGGGTCTGCGCGGAAGTGACGTTCAATGTCCACGGGATCGCCCTCCGGTTTCGTTGATCGCCGCCTGGACATCGCGCGCGGCCCCGTTAATATCACGGCTTAAATCAAACTGCAAAGTAATGTAGGTAGACCCCAGACCACTGCTGGAAGTCATTTCAGTAACACCCGCGATATGGGCCAGCTGACGCTCCAATGGTGCCGCGACTGAAGAGGCCATGGTCTCAGGGCTTGCTCCGGGTAAACCCGCAGATACACTGATAGTGGGATAATCCATCTGCGGCAAGGTGGATACCGGCAATAAACCAACCGCCACCAGCCCGGCGAGAACCAACCCCACCGTCAACAGGGTCGTGGCCACAGGTCTTTGGATGAATGGTGTTGAAATGCTCATTTTGAAGTGCCTAACCCTAAGCGTTTGCCGACCCGGTCAAACCACAAATAAATGACCGGAGTCGTGTAAAGAGTAAGAATTTGACTGAAAATAAGTCCGCCTATAATGGTAATACCCAGTGGCTGCCTAAGTTCAGCCCCCATGCCCCCGCCAAAAGCCAATGGCACCGCCCCCAGTATAGCGGACATCGTCGTCATCATGATCGGCCTAAACCTTAAAAGACAAGCCTGATAAATCGCATCCACCGGAGCTTTGCCTTCCTCACGCTCGGCATCCAAGGCAAAGTCCACCATCATGATGCCGTTTTTCTTGACGATGCCGATTAAAAGGATGATACCGATGAGCGCGATCACGCTTAAATCCGTACGGAAAATCAAAAGCGACAAAATGGCCCCCACACCTGCCGACGGCAGCGTCGATAAAATAGTGATGGGATGAATATAGCTTTCATACAAAACCCCCAGCACGATATACACCGTAATCAAAGCCGCCAGAATCAAAAGGGGCTCA
>CAVZNE010000187.1:0-14744 GCA_963776445.1 Terriglobales bacterium | reverse complement strand
CCAATCGTCTGATTGAAGAGTTCATGCTGGCGGCCAACGAGTGCGTGGCCACATGGCTTGAAGACCTGGGCGTGCCCTCGCTCTACCGCATCCACGAAAAGCCCGATCCGAGGCGCGTGGTGCAATTTGAGGAGCTGGCCGCGGCCTTCGGCTACACGCTGGGAATTGGCGCGCTGCCGGTCAAGCGCATCCAGACTCGCGGCGACAAGCGGGACGCCTACGGCAGCGGACGCAAGGCCCGCGAAATCGAGGTTCCCGAAGACATTCCGGTGACGCCGCGCATGTATCAAAAGCTGGCCCATCGCATTGAGGGCAAGCCGGAAGAGCGGATCTTGAGCTACCTGATGCTGCGCTCGCTCAAGCAGGCGCGCTACTCGGAGATCAATGAGGGGCACTTTGCCCTGGCTGCGCCCACCTACACCCATTTCACGTCGCCCATCCGGCGCTATCCGGATCTGATCGTGCATCGTATTTCCAAGGCCCTGTTGCGGGCCGGAGTGGTGGGGAAGGGCGAGGTTGCGGAAGGGCGGCAGAACTCCCCGTGGTCGCATCCGAATGAAGGGCTGCCCGCCAGCCGCGCGCCGCACATCCATGCCAAGGCGATTTATGCCGGAGAGGCGCCAATTCCGGAGATCGAGCTGACGCAGATCGCCGAGGAGACGAGCCTGACCGAGCGCCGCGCCGCCGAGGCGGAGCGCGAACTGGTGGAGTGGAAGAAGGTCCGCTTCATGCAGGACCGCGTCGGCGAAGAGTTTGAGGCGCTGGTGCTGAATCCGGCCAAGTTTGGACTGTTTGTGGAGCTGACCGACATGTTTGTCGAAGGGCTCGTCCCCATCGATTCCCTGCGCAACGACCGCTACACCTGGCGGGAGAACACGCACGAAATTGTGGGCGACCGCAGCGGCCGCTGCTACCGCGCCGGCGACCGGGTGCAGGTGATTCTGGACCGCATTCTGGCCCAGGAACGCAAGCTGCAGTTCTCCATTGTGGAAGAGGGCGTGCCGCTGACCGGCAAGCAAGCCGCGCCTCCAAAGCCAAGGGCGAAAAGGAAAAAGGGGAAATCCTCGCCGGCAAGGTCGCTCAAGGCCAGGAAAAAGGCTGGGCAAAAGGGAAAGCGGCGGTAGGCGCCTGCGGTGGGGCCAACGTTGCGTAATTCGGTCCTGCTTTTTCCGGGTCTCAAAAGCGAGGCCTGGGCACAGTGTTTTTGCATGAAATCCATTCGCGCGGTCGGGGACTGAAACCTACCCGATCCAATACAATGAGGGCTGGGAGCGTTCACGATGGCACATATGGTTTTTTGCGTTCGCAACAAGAAGGAAATGGAGGGCCTGGAAGAGCCGCCCTTCGACTCGGAGTTTGGTCAGAAGATCTTCAAGAACGTCTCAAAAGCGGCTTGGACGGAGTGGGTGGAGCGGCAGAAGATGCTGCTGAACGAATACCGGCTGCAACCCTGGACCCCGCAGGCGCAGGAGTTCCTGGTCGCGCAGATGGAAGAGTTTTTCTTCGGCGAAGGCTCGGCCATGCCCGCGGATTTCGTCCCGCCGACGCACTAAAAGACTGCGGCAAATGGACGGCGCGGCGCTCATTCCGGTTTAGAGCAACGAAAGTTGTTTGAAGGCCAGCGCACAAGGCCGTGTTGTTGTAAACTGAGGAAGACCTCAAAGCCGGCTCCAGTGAGCCGGCTAGATTTTGTCGGGACGTGGCTCAGCCTGGTAGAGCACTCGCTTGGGGTGCGAGGGGTCGGCAGTTCGAATCTGCCCGTCCCGACCATTAATTTGGATCGGATTGTTGGCGTTGTTTGGAGAGTGGATCCCCTGCTTGGAGAAATCCTGGCAGGGGCAAGATTCGCACACTCCGGACAGCGCCAATTCTATTTTTATAGGGGTTTTTATAGCGAGGGTGGATCACGCCTGACCCCTGCACTGTCCGTTCAAAACTTTACAGAGGCAGAAGCGTCAGAGCGGAAAGAGGGAATCTGCAGGGGCCTGCATTGCGGTTAACCGGGAGCGGCGGCGCTGCGGCTTTGGATCGGAAGAGGCCAGCAGATTGGCTATCTCGCGCAGTTCAGAGCGGGCCTGGCCGATGGTGGCGGCAACGTCATCCAGGCGCTGGCCGGAGTCGCCGCCAAGCAGCGGAAGACGGGGCTGCGGGTCGCGCTGTGGGTCATGACGGCGGTGGGCCTGGTCAAGGACCTGACGGGCGCCAGCGAGCGTATAGCCCTCGGCATGGACCAGGCGCTTGATCTCCAGGGCCAGCTCGACATCGCGGCGGCGGTAAAGCCGCTGGCCGGTTCCACTCTTGTTGGGTTTGAGCTGCGGAAACTGGGTCTCCCAAAAACGCAGGACGTAGGTCTCGACTTCGCAAATCCGGGCCACGTCTCCAATCTTGAAATAGAGACGGTCGGGGATCGAAGGCTGGTCGAAGGCGCGCTTTTGGGAAAGCTGTGTGGCCATAGCGAAGTCGAGCAGAGTGCCGCAATGTGGGTAGACCCTGCTCTAGACGCAGTATAGGCCACGTTTTGCACAATTTGTGAAGCAAAATCGTGGGGAGGGACCCAGAATCAGCAGCAAAGGCAAAGGGGAAGGCCGGAAGTGATTCCGGCCTGCCCTTTTTAGCCTTTTTCGGGACGGGTGACGGGGTTGCGCGCTGTGGAGTGGCGGGGTGCGGCGCGGAGGTACTGGGCCGGCCAACTGGCGGGTTCTCCGAGCGCGGCCGCTGCGTGGACCGGCCAGTAGGGATCGCGAAGCTGCTCGCGGCCCAGAAGCACCAGGTCTGCATCGCCCTGGAGCAGGATTGCGTTGGCCTGGACAGGGTCAGTGATGAGGCCGACGGCGGCGGTGGGGATGGCCGCCTCGCGGCGGATTCTGGAAGCAAATTCGACCTGAAAGCCAGGGCCGACGGGAATTTGAGCGTTGGGGACCTGTCCGCCGGAGGAAACATCGACCAGATCGACCCCATGCTCGCGGAAGAGGAGGGAAAGTTCGACGGACTCGCCGGCGGTCCAGCCGGCTTCTGCCCAGTCGGTAGCGGAGATGCGGACGAAGAGGGGCAGGTGATCGGGCCACTCGGCGCGCACCGCGTCCACCACCTCGAGGACCAGACGGGCGCGGTTCTGAAAGCTGCCGCCGTAGGCATCGGTGCGCTGGTTGGCGAGCGGCGACAGGAACTGGTGGAGGAGGTAGCCGTGGGCGGCGTGAATCTCGACAAAGTCGAATCCGGCGGCCAGGGCGCGGCGCGTGGCCTGGCGAAAGGCCTCCACCACGCCGTCGATGCCGGCCTGGTCAAGAGGCTGAGGCACGGCGTAAGCGGAGGAAAAAGCCACGGCGCTGGGCGCAACCGGCTGCCAGCCTCCCTCGGCAGGCAGCAGCAGGCGCTCGCCAGTGACAGACGCGGCCATGCTGCCCTTGCGTCCGGCGTGGGCCAGTTGGATGCCGGCGCGCACGCCCTGGGAGTGGAGGAAGCTGACGATCCGCCCGAGTCCAGGGATATGCTCATCCTTCCAGATGCCCAAATCGGCGCTGGAGATGCGGCCCTCGGGAACGACAGCGGAGGCTTCGAGAATGCTCAGGCCGGCTCCGCCCTGGGCGCGGCTGCCGTAGTGGACCAGATGCCAGTCGCTGGCAAAGCCGTCCCGCGAAGAGTACTGGCACATGGGAGGGACGCCGATGCGGTTGGCGAATTCTACGGAGCGAAGTTTGAAAGGCGAAAAAAGAGGATGGCTCATATCTGTAAGGATGGACGGGAGCGGCCGGGGATGCAAACCACCTGCGGTGGGGCTGGCGTTGGCTGTTCGGGGTTCGCGCCTTCTCAGACCTGCGGTGGGGCCGGCGTTGCAGTGAGGAGATCATGCTTTCCCACCCATGGCGCAAAAGAACGAATGGATGGGACCCCCGCTTTGTGCGGAAGTCGTGAAGCAACGGGGCAGGAGCGACGAATCTCTACTGCTTCTTGAGGACGGCGGTGCCGTTTTCTCCGGAGAGGATGACATTCTGGAGCTGGCGGAAGGCGGCGGCGCGGGCGGGCGGAATCTCGACCTGGCGGACGACGTATTCGCTTTCGTAGTGGAGCAGGTTGCCCTTGGTAGAGACCGACGAATGGTAGCTGGCAAAGTCGAGGTCGATGCTGACCGGGTCGGGCGCTTCATCCACGATGTAACCGGCAGGCAGAGCGATGTCGAAGCTGTCGCGCCAGCGGCCGGGATGGCCGAGTTCAATGGCGTAAGCGCGGGACTTGCCTTCCATCACATCGGGAACGGCGTGGGCGTGGCTGCCCAGGATGCGTGGGCGCAACAGGAGCAGTGGGCCGGAGGGGTGGGCGTAGCTGGATGCGCTGAAGTGCAGATCGAGATCCAGCGGCTTGTCCAGTTCGGCGGCCCGGCGAAACTCGAATCCCTTGAAGGCCAGGCTGGGCAGGTCGGAGCCGAGGCGCTTTTCAAGCCGCTCACGAGTCTCCTTGGAGTCGCTGTCCTTGATGCGCCAGCGCTCATTGGTAGCGTCGTCGCCGGTAAAGCTCTCTGAGATGTCGCCGACCAATGCGCCGTCTGCTGCAAGCGTGAAGGACCCCTTGCGGGTGAGGCCGGCCGATTCGGGAGACAGCACCGGCATGAGCAGAACCTGGCTGTCTGGCCCGTTGGAGATGTTGCCGTAAGCTCCCTGCAACTGAGCGCGAATGAGGCCGACAGGGGTTACCTCGTCGGTGGGATCGAAGATGAGCAGGGTTTTGCCGTTCACCGCTTTGACGCGGGCCATGAGGCGCGGGTCTGCGTCGCCGTCGGGCAGCTCGATGGCGGTAATCATGTGATTGCCGACCAGGGATGGAGCATCGGGATCGATGAGGCCGCGGCGGCTGTCGACATGGAGATAGTGGGCGCGGATGCCGACGGCCTGCAGCATGGAGATGAGCAGGGTGGTTTTGTCTTTGCAGTCGCCGTAGCGGTTGCGATAGATGTCGGCGGCGTAGTGCGCCTGCCAGCCGCCGATGCCGCGGACGACGATGAAGTAGCGGATGTTCTTCTGGATGTAATCGGTGATGCGGCTGAGTTTGGAGTAGAGATCGGGAGCGCCGGCGGTGAGTTCCTGCGCTTTGGCCGCGATCTCCGGGGTGGGATCGGGCCGATGCTCCTCCAACTGCTGCTGCCACAGGCCGATGGCGCGCCACTGATTCTCCGCGCCCTTGACGGCGGCATCGCCCCATTTGATGGACATGCGGGCGGCAATCGCTCCCCAGGCAGGCGTGGCGTGGATATTTTCAAGATCGAGGGCGGGCATGTCCTTGATCTCCCAACGCAGATGGTTGGAACCGATCTCAACCGGCTTGACCGGCGTGAATTTGCGCCACGACTCGGCATAGTGGCCGCCGGGAGGCAGCGCCAACTCCAGCGCCTGAGAAACGGCGGGAATGGAAGACTGTATATCCCAGTCCTCCTCCGACATATAAGGGCGGAGGTGCTCTTCGGTTTCGCAGACGACCACCGAGCCGGGATCGCTGGCCGGAGGATTGACGGTTCGAATGCGCTCAGTGAATTGCAGGTCAGCGCCAGCGTACGCGCCGCGGTCGGTAAAGTCCGATTCCATGGCCTGGAGTTGGCGGCCATCGGCGGTGAGGGTCCAGGAATGGAAGTAGTTGAGCTTCTCGTCGACGTCGTAGGCGATGGAGCAGTGGGAGTAGCTTCTGCCCTGCGGCTTGAGAATGCGAATGGCCTGGCGCTCGCGCTCGACGGCATGGTTCTGCTCGTCGACGGTGATCAGGTACTCGTCGAAGAGGATGACGGCAGGAGCGTCCTTGGCGCTGGCCGGTGTCGGTGTTTTGGCGGCATCCACGGCCCACTGCGGGGCGGGCTGCGGCTTGTCTTTGGCCGCAGCGGGAACAGAGCCGGTGAAGGCCGCAAAGGAGACCAAAGCGGCCAGAACCGGAAGACCATGGAGGCGCGGAGTCATCAGTTGCCTTTCGGTGCGGGCGACGCGGCCTTCGCGGCGGGCGATGCGGCGAGGACCAGTTGCTGCTGATCGGAGTCGGCGACCTTCTGGTAGAAGGCGCGCAGATCCTTGTACTCTTCGGGTTTGGCGAAGGTGAAGGCGCGGGCCAGCGAACGGGCAACGATGATCTGGCCGGGCGCGGGCACGGTCTTGGTAGTTAGAACCGCGTGTTCCGGCCAGGGGATCTTTGCATCCTGCGGCGCGCCTTCTACCGAGAGGCCGGCGGGAAGGTAATAAGTGACCTGGTCGATGACAAAATCGCCATAGTGCATATCCACGGGTTCGATCCGCTTGTCCTGGGCCACAAAGGGATGCGCGTTGCGGGTTTCAAAAAAGAAACCGGGGAGCAAGAGGCGCTTGGAGGTGGCGGAGCCGAGGGTGCCCTGGACTTTGATCACGGCGACAAGGTTCACGTCGGCCTCGTTGAGACCCAGGAAGTGATCGATGTGCGCCTCGATCCCTTGAGGCACGAGGGATTCAAGCCAGCGATCGAAGCTCTTCTTCACTTCGTCTTCATCGTTGCGCAGGGCGAACTGACGCCAGCTGAGGGCCTGCTGTCCGGACATGACGAAGCGCAAACTGCCGGTCACTGCGCCATGGCCGTCCAGGGTCAGATCGGCGATGCGCACGGTCTTGTTTTCAATGTAGGACTGGAGCGGCGAAGTACCGCCTCCGCGGGTGTTGGCGGACTCTCGGATGCCGCTGGCGCCGGAGTGCCTCCAACTGACGGTCTGGAAGGGGCACATTTTTTCGCCGGGGTCGAGGAATATCTCCTTGCCGCCGGTGCTGAGAAGAACGAGAGTATCGTCGAGCTGATCCAAATTCAAGTAGGACGCATCGAACAGGCCGCGCTCCCGATCGACCACCTTCATGGCATAGGCGGTAAGGCCGGCAGCACGCAGCATGGACAGGTAGAGCTGGGCAATGTCTTCGCTGGAGCCGCTTTTCTGCGTCCAGGTGTCTTCCGCGCGCTTGGCGGTTTTCAACTTGAGCTGCTTCAGCTCGGAGTCGCTCTTGCGGCGCGAATAGTCGGTGTTGTCGAGCGCCTGAACGGCTTGATAGAGCTTCTTTGCCTTGTCGAGATCACTGTCGCCGGGAGCGATGAGGCCGGAAACCGCCTCCTTGATGGGTTTGGTGGGCTCGGCGAAGTGATCCACTTCCTTGGACCAGTCTTTGGCCTCGGAGACCCAGAAGTCCGAGGCGCTGAAGCTGTTTTTGTAGTAGAAGAGCACCTTGTAGAGAAAGCTGTGGATGGGAGGCATCCACTCTTCGTCCGGCGTGGCAGGAATGTCCGTGACATCCACGCTGTAATGCCCGATCACATCAGTCTTGACACTCACGCCGGCTGGAAGCTTGTGCCACCAGAGGAGGGAATTGACGGCGCGGCCTTTCGCGTCCACCAGAATAGTGCTGGTCGCATTCGCAATGCCGGGCATGAAGGCCCTAAACGGAGTAAAGACGTAATGGGCTTTGTGGACGAAGTAGGGTCGCTGAATTTCCCAATTTGGAGAGGAAAAGTGGTTGTCGTCGTAGCGCAACGAGTAGCTATATTCGAGGATGCTGCCGACTTCAACGCTGGGCAGGGTAAAGACCATGCGGTTGAACTGGAGCGTGTCGCCGTCCTTGCCCGTCCCCTTTGAGATCATCAGGTCTTCCGGCTTGCCGACCAGCGGAATCACGGTTCCATCGGGATGGATGGTGCGGGCCTTGATGTCGGTGACCGTGTTGCCGCCGTGATAGTAGGGAACCTCGACTGTAGCCAGTTCCTTGCCTTTTTCCTGGAGCACTTTGATGCGCGCGTAAAAAGTCTGGTAGTGCATGGGATCGTTGGCGATTTCCTCGACGTTGAGGTAGACGGCGGCAGCTCCCGGCGCCTTGGGATCGGCGGTCATCTTGAGTTCTTCGTCGGTGGGCGGCTGAAACTGGGCGAGGACGAGAACCGGAGATGCGAGGCCGAAGGCCAGGAAGCTATTGCGCAACAGGACGGAGATCCGCATGAGTTTTCCTTTGCTATAAGAATTGCGAGAAAGCGTTGCGTGTCAGTGTAACCGAAGATGAGGGCTCCGCGTTGGCCGGGAAACGCGGCCGAGACAAAGAAATGGGACAAGAATAACTCACCTTGACCCACGCGGCGGAACGGCCTGAAGGACAGTAACTTATTTATTGATTCTTTTGCTAATAAAGGCACAGGCGCTGAGTGTCCCATCCATGCCACGGCATTTTGCGGCATGGGTGGGAAAACATGAAGCTGACCTTCCAGAAAACATAGAAAATCCACCACCGTAATTCTGATCGCCGGGTAGTAACATTTATTGACCTACAGACCTGTCTTTGTGTCACTAATTGCGCGTGTTGGCGTGTAGCAACTCGATTTATTGAGCACACAATGCGCCCTAAAATGGCCTGATTGTCCAAAATTGCCTAAAAATCGCGTACTCCCAGATACACACTTTTCCCTCCCGTTTTGGGCACGAGAGTTACCAACTGATAACCCCTTCCTGCGCGCTGGCCGCGCAGGAGGACGGTGCGATTCTGGCCGTCTTTCTGCGCGGAAAAATCCGGTTCCCAGGTCGTGCGGCGCAAGCGTAGACTAGGGCTGGTTGGAAACTCGACGGAAGAGGAAACGTCTGTGATAAATCGGTTTCGCTTGGCAACGATCTGCCTGATGGCGGGGATGGGTTTGGCGCTGATGCCGGGAGCACAAGCGCAGTGGAGCACGCCCAATCCGGTGGTGAGCTTTGAGAAGAACGCGCAGGGGCTCGCCGTGCAGCAAAAAGACGGCGTGCTGCGGCTGGACGTGAAGCAGGCCGACGTTTTGCACGTAACGTATGCACCGCTGGGAGCGGCAGCGCCGGAGCGGGCGTCAGACGGCGTGATCGTGAAGAAAGACTGGCCGGGCGCGGCGTTTGAAGTCACTTCCGACGAGAAGACAGTGACGCTGAAGACCGCAAAGATGAAGGCTGTGATCGAGCGGGAGAGCGGCGCGCTGCACTACTTTGGGCCGGAGGAATCGGGCGCGTCCGGAACCGTTGCAACTGGTCCCGGCGAGACCGCGCCAGCGCCGCAAGGCAAGCTGCTGACCACCGACAGCAACCGCAGCCTGCGGCCGGTTGAGGTGAATGGCGAAAAGGCATTTCATGCCGAGGTGTTCTTTGCTGTATATGGCTCGCATGAAGGGCTTTACGGGCTGGGCCAGCACCAGGCCGGGGTGTGGAACTATCGCGGCGAAACGGTGGATCTGTCGCAGGAGAACACCAACATTACCGTTCCGCTGCTGGTGTCGACCAATGGATACGGAATCTTCTGGAACAACCCGTCGCGCAGCCGGGTGAACAACAGGTTTGTGCACATGCTCTACCTGAGCGCAGAGGTTGCGGACCAGGTGGATTACTACTTTATCTACGGGCCGGAGCCGGACCAGATCATCGGGCGCTACCGCGAACTGACCGGCGAGGTTCCGCTGTTTGGGCGCTGGGCTTACGGCTTTTGGCAGTGCAAGAACAAGTACCAGAGCCAGCAGGAACTGGAAACAGTGGCCGCCAAATATAGGGCCCTCCACATCCCCGCCGACAACATTGTGCAGGACTGGTTCTGGTGGGTGACGATGGGCGAAATGAAGTGGAATCCGAGTTACCCCAACCCGCAGGGAATGATCGACAAGCTGCACGAGGATCACTTTCACCTGATGGTTTCCATCTGGCCGTACTTCCGGCCGGGCAGCCCGGTGTACGACGAGTTCGACAAGAACGGCTGGTTCATCGACAAGATGAAACAGCCCAGCTTTCACCCGGTGGGGCAGGCGCTGTATGACGCCACCAATCCCGAAGCGCGGAAGCGCTACTGGGACAACGCCAACACGGCGCTTTTTCAAAAGGGCGTAGATGCGTGGTGGCTGGACACCGACGAGCCGGAAACCGAGGGGCGGGAAGACAACCTGCTGACCTGGAACAAGCTGCATCTGGGTTCGGGAGCGCGGTATGCGAATATCTATCCGCTGTTTCACTCAGGCGGCGTGTCGGATGGGCAGCGGGCGGCTTCCGAGGAGAAGCGGGTCTTCATTCTGTCGCGCTCGGCGTATGCGGGTTCGCAACGGTATGGCGTGACGGCGTGGTCGGGCGATGTGCTGAGCGACTGGATGACGTTCCAGCGTCAGATTCCGGCGGGGCTGAATTACTCGATCTCTGGCATGCCGTATTGGACAACGGATATTGGCGGGTTCATCTCTGGCGGCGACTTGAACGACGCGAAGTTCCGCGAGCTGTTTGTGCGCTGGTTCCAGTTCGGCGCATTTTCGCCGATCTTCCGGGTGCATGGAACGCGCACGCCGGACGAGAACGAGCTGTGGTCGTATGGGCCGGACGCGCAGAAGATCCTGGTGGACTACGACACGCTGCGCTACCGGCTGATGCCGTATATCTACTCCGAAGCGTGGCAGGTGACCAGCCAGCATGGGACGCTGATGCGGCCGCTGGTAATGGACTGGCGCAACGATGTGGAAGCGCAGAACACCGGAGACGAGTACTTGTTTGGCCCAGCGATTCTGGTGAGCCCGGTGACGACGCAAGGCGCGACGACGAAGACCGTCTATCTGCCCCAGGCAACGTGGTACGACTTCTGGACCGGCGAAAAGCAGGAGGGCGGAAAGCGAATTGAGACGGATGCGCCGTTGGCCAAACTTCCACTGTTTGTGCGGGCTGGATCGCTGATTCCGATGGGACCGGCGATGGAGTGGAGCACGCAGAAACCGGCTGACCCGATCGAGTTGAGGGTCTATGCGGGAGCGGATGGGGACTTCACGTTCTACGAGGACGAGAACGACAGCTACCGCTACGAAAAGGGCGCGCATGCCATTATTGCGCTGCACTGGGACGACGCGGCCAGGACGCTTACGCTGGGCGCGCGGGAAGGCAGCTTCCCGGGCATGCTGGCGGAACACACCTTCCGCGTGGTGCTGGTGAGCAAGGACCACGGCGTGGGAATTGGCGCGAGCGCTACGGCGGAAAAGACCGTGGTGTACACGGGAGCGAAGCAGACGGTGAAGCCGTAGGAAGCGGAGTTAGCAAGTTAGCAAAAGGGCCTCGCGATGCGGGGCCCTTTTTGTTAGCAGGGTTAGCGAGTTAGCGGGGTTTGCGGGGTTAGATAGCTGGCGCGGCAGTAGTGGATGCGAGGAGGGTGGAGACCAGGGAAATTGGCAGACCGACGACGTTGAAGTAGCAGCCTTCGATGCGGGGAATCCAGCGGGCGGCAAGGCCCTGGATGGCGTAGGCGCCGGCTTTGTCCATGGGCTCTCCGGTGGCGATGTAGGCGGCGATCTCCTCGTCGGAGAGGGCGAGAAAACTGACGGCGGTGGATTCAGCCGCGACCTTGGTGGAGGTTGCGGTGACCACGGCGACGCCGGTGATGACGCGATGGGTGCGACCGGAGAGCAGGCGCAACATGCGGGCGGCATCGGCAGCGTCTTCCGGCTTGCCGAGAATGTGATCGTCGAGAGTGACGGTGGTGTCTGCGCCGAGAACCACAAGGGCCGAATTCGGGAGGAGGCCGAGCCTCTTGCTTTCCCAGGTCTCAGGATCGAGACCTGGGGCACCCAGTGTACTGGGCCTGGAAAGTTGGGCGAAGACGGCTTGCGCTTTTTCGCGGGCCAGGCGGGTGACGTAGGCGATGGGGTCTTCGCCGGGGTTAAGGTCCTCGGAGATGTCGGCGGGATGAACTTCAAAGGAGAACCCCGCCTGGGTGAGGAGTTCGCGGCGGCGGGGAGAAGCGGAAGCGAGAACCAGCATATTGGAATTATTGCAGGACAAGGGGCAGCGGGTTAGCAAGTTAGCGGGTTAGCGAGTCAGCGAGCAGGGACGCAGCGCGGGTTCAGGCGGTGAGGCCGGTGTGGAGGCCAGAGGGGGTGGCGAGTCCCCAGGCCATGGCGGGCGTGTTGTGGGCCAGGCCGAAGCGGCCGTCAGGGCCGAGAAGGATGATGCCGCCATGACCGCCGAGGCGGTTGAAGAGGTAGGAGATGGCCTCCTGCGCGGCCAGTTCTGGGGCTGTGCCTTCGGCGACGCGATCCGTGGCCCATTTGCCGAGGACCAGCTTCATGATGGGCTCTCCCCAGCCGGTAAGGGAGACGGCGGCGGAGAGATTGTCGGCGTAACAGCCGCAGCCGATGAGAGAGGAGTCGCCGACGCGGCCGGGCGTCTTGTTGAGGGTGCCTCCGGTGGAGGTGGCAGCAGCCAGGTTGCCATGGGCATCGAGGGCGACTGCGCCGACCGTGTCATGGCTGCCGAATCCGGGGGAATCCGGATCGGACGGAAACGCAGTTTCAGGGCTTTTGTCGTCGTGGAGGATGTGGCCGGAAAAGGTTTCGTCGGCCAGGCCTGCGGATTGGCGGGCCTGGGCATGGGTGAGGCGTTCGCGTTCACGTTCGAGGACCAGTTCGGCGTTGTCGATGAGGGCCATGCCGTGCGCCTGGGCGAACTGCTCTGCGCCGTCGCCGACGAAGTAGACGTGGGGGCTTTGTTCGAGCACAAGACGCGCCGCCTGAATGGGGTTGCGGAGATGCTCAACACACGCTACGCCGCCGGCCTTCATGCGGCCACCGTCCATAAGCAAAGCATCCATCTGGACGCGGCCATCGGAGGTAAGAAAGCTGCCGCGACCGGCATCGAAGGTGGGATCGTTTTCAAGGACGGTGACTGCGGCTTCAACGGCATCGAGGGCGGAAGCTCCGCGAGAAAGAAGGGCATAGCCGGCTTCAAGGGCGTTGCGGACGCCGGTTTGGTGAGCGGCTGCGGCGTCGGCGGGAATGGCCCATGCGCCGCCGTGAACGAGAAGAGTGGGAACGTGCGTTGTGGGGATCGTCACCGGGATATGGTAGCGCAGTTGTGAGGAATCCGTTGCCTGAAGTGCACACGTTGGCGCCCGAGGAGTTTGAGGGGAGCCGATCCTGCTTCCCTGCCCTGCGTCAAACATCTGGAGGGAAGAATAGAGCGCAGGTTATTGAAAATAAAAGGCAGATGTGGAAGTTACAGATTGCAGGGAATTCCATTGCGATTGGTTAAGCTAAGAGCATCCAAAGCAAAAAGAGACGGTGCAAGAAAAGCACAAGGCGTTTTCTTCCATTCTTTGCGGGCCGCATCCGGGAGCCCGCAGAGGTTGGAAGAGAAAGGGGCGACTCCAGAGTGGAGTTGCCCCTTTCTCTTTTCCGCAGAAGAAAACGCACTGACGGAATGGATTCTGAGTTGGCGGGGATAGCGGCGGAAAGACGGATGGACATTTTCGGGCGCTCCCCGAGAAGAAGGAAGAGACACGGATGAAGCTCACGAAGAACGAGTGGTTGCATACCGGCAGATGGATTGGACAATGGCTGATCGTGATGGGCCTGTTGGGAATGGCGCTGGGAGACGGAGCCAACGCACAGGCAGTGAGCACGACGACGGTTCAGGGAACGGTGTACCTGGCCAACGGAGGCGTTGGCGCGGGGACACTGGACGTGAGCTGGCCGGCGTTTACCACCTCAAACAGCCAGGCGATCACGGCAGGCCGGGTGACAGTAACCATCGGTCAGGATGGCTTTGTGAGCGTGAATCTTGCTCCGAACCTGGGCGCGACGCCGGCAGGGCTGTATTACACAGCGATTTATCAGATGAGCGACGGCACAACGAGCACCGAGTACTGGGTGGTGCCGGCAGTGGCGCAGGCGAGCCTGGGGCAGGTGCGGGCGCAACTGATGCCGTCGGCGCAGGCCGTGCAGGCGGTGAGCAAGGCGTATGTCGACCAAGCGATCACGGAGCTGACGCAGAGCCTGCTGACGGCTTCAGGCGGGACACTGAGCGGGCCACTGTATCTGAACGGCGATCCGACGCAGGCTTTGCAGGCAGCGGATAAGCACTATGTGGATTCGGCCTTTGGGTTGGCGGTTCCGCTGGCGGGCGGAAACATGACCGGAGCTTTGGCAACGCCCGCGGTGAACGGAGTGCAAGCGCCGGCAGCGGGAAGCACACAGACAACGATCCAGGCGGCGGTAAGCGCGGCGGGAACGAGCGGGGCGGTGGAGATTCCGCCGACGTACACGGGAAGCGACGGATTCACGAACCCGAACGGCGTGTACGTGACCGATCTGCGGCAGAAGGGCGCACAACAGTTTGAGCGCAGCGTGAAGGAATTTGGCGCGGTGTGCGATGGAGCGACGGACGATACAAACGCGCTGCAGGCGGCGCTGAACTATGCGCAGACGCACGGGGTGGCGCTGACGATTCCGCAGGGAACCTGCAAGACGCACGCGCTGAGCTGGCATGGGGAGTCCATCGGCGGGATGGGCAAGCAGGTATCGGCGCTGATGGGATTTCCGGGGCAGGATGTGCTGCCAGGACTCGCGTTTCCGCGTCCCAAGTCAGGAATCGCGAAAATCGAGGACCTCATCCAGCCGCTCCTCGGGAAGCAATTGCAGAATCTCCTCTAAGGCTTGTTTTGCAGTCATCGTCACACACCGTTCGGAGGGTGGTTGAGGTTGGTCAAACGACAATCTATTATATCAATCCAGCGGTTGAAATGCACCATCGGACCTGCCAGCATTTCGGGGATTGACCTTGTATTATGGTAAACGTGGGAAATCGCACAAACGGTTCCCCAGCTTCTCTCAAAGAGCAAGGGAACTTTTAATCCGCAATTTCAAAACCTCAGCACCTTTAATTTCTATACCTTATTCCTCCCTCGCCGTTTCGCCGGCGTCTCTGCATGGCCGGCGGTCCTCGGTGGTGTGTCCCCTCCGCGGCGGGCGGC
>CAVZNE010000186.1:0-9605 GCA_963776445.1 Terriglobales bacterium | reverse complement strand
CCGCACTGGACGGGCAGAAATTTGAAGGCAAGGTAGAAGCCGTGGGCGTGGCGGCGGAACCGGCATCGCGTACCTATGTGGTGAAGATTTCCGTTCCCAATGCGGCGCACCTGCTCAAGGCGGGCATGGTCAGCGAGGCGAGGATTTTGGGTTCGGCAATGGTCAACGCGGTCACCGTGCCCGGCGGCGCGATTGTGCACGATGCGCAAGGCGTGACGCATGTGTATGTGTATGCCCCGGCGCAGCAGCGGGTGTATGCGCGGCGGGTTGAGGTGGGAGCGCTGATCGGGAACGAAGTGGAGATTCGCGCGGGTCTGAACGGAGACGAGCAGATCGTGGTGGCCGGCCAGCAGAATGTGCGCGAAGGCTCGCCGGTTCGCATGGCGGGAGGCGGCCAGTGAACCCGGTTCGAGCGGCTCTGCGCTATCCGCAAGTCACGCTGGTTCTATCGGGCATCCTGTTTGTGGCAGGCCTGTATGCGCTGCTGACCATGCCGCGGCGCGAGGACCCGAAGATCACCATCCGCACCGGCATTGTGGCGGCGATTTATCCCGGCGCAACAACGACGGAGGTGGAAGCGCAGGTGACGCGCAAGATTGAGGAGCGGCTGTTCCGGTTCGAGGAAATTCGGCGCGACAAAACCTTCTCCACCACCCGCAACGGGATGGTGATTATCAATGTCGAGCTGAACAAGCAAGTCAAAGACGCGGACGAGTTCTGGTCCAAATTACGTTTGGACATGGCGCAACTGAAGGCCACCGAACTGCCCGCAGGGGTGCGCGGTCCCATTGTGGACTCCGACTTTGGCGACACCGTGGCGGCGCTGATTGCCGTGCATGGCGGCCAGTACGGCCCACGCGAGTTGAAGGAGTACGCCAAGACGGTGGAGACCGGACTGCGCGCGCTGCCCGCCGTATCGAAGATCAAGCGCATCGGCGATCAGAAGGAAGAGATCGACATCAGCACCTCGTCGGAGCGGCTGGCGCAGTACTCCGTCAACCCGCTGAAGGTGATGCAGGCGCTGCAAGGACGCAACACGCCGCAGTATGCGGGCCGCGTGCCGGCGGGCGAGAGCAAGGTGCCCATCGACTCCGGCGGGCGGCTGCAAACCGAGGACGAGATTCGGCAGATCATGGTGGATGTTTCGCCCACCGGACAGCCGGTGTATGTGGGCGATTTGGCCCATGTGGAGCGGCTCTACAAAGACCCCAGCGAATACGCGCGCATCGGCGGCGAGCCGACCATTCTGCTGGCCGTGGAGATGCACGAAGGCAACAACATTGTGGACTTTGGCCACACGCTGCACGCCAGGCTGAATCAAATCCAGGCGACGCTTCCGCCGGACGTGAAGCTGGACATGGTGGCCGATCAGCCCAGGGTGGTTGGCGAACGCATCAACGACTTTTTCCGGGAGTTCGGCATCGCCATTGTCGCCGTAATTCTGGTGACCATGCTGCTGCTGCCTTTGCGCGTGGCGCTGGTTTCGGCCATCGCCATTCCGGTGTCGGTTTCGATGACCTTCGGCATGTTGAACGCATGCGGAATCGAGTTGCAGCAAGTATCGATTTCCGCGCTGATTGTGGTGCTGGGCATGGTGGTGGATAACGCCATCGTGATTGTCGACAACTATGTGGGCCTGCTGGACCGCAAGGTGCCTGTGGACGAGGCGGCGGAGCGCTGCGCCCATGAAATGGCCGTGCCGGTATTGACCGCCACCCTGGCCATTATTGCGGCCTTTGCGCCACTGGCGCTGCTGACCGGCGCGGTGGGCGAGTTTATCCGCGCGCTGCCGATTGCCGTAGCCATTTCGCTGGGCACTTCGTTTTTTGTGGCCATGCTGCTGACGCCGCTGATGGCCCGCTACTTCATCCGCCAGGGGCTCGTGGACCACAGCCTGGAAGAATCGTCCGAACCGCGCAAGCTGACTCCGCTGGACCACATGCAGAAGGGCTACAACCGCGTGATCACCTGGGCCATGCTCAACAAGCAACTGGTTCTGGCATCGAGCGTGGCGGCTTTTGTGGTGGGGCTGGGGATTCTGGCCCTGGTGCCGCAACTGTTCTTTCCGCTGGCCGAACGCGACCAGTTTGTGATGGACGTGTGGCTGCCTGAAGGCGCGAAGATCGAGGCCACGGACGCGGCCGTGCGCCGGATTGAAGCGGTGTTGAGCAAGGAAAAGCAGGTCAAGATGTATGCCAGCTTTCTGGGCGAGAGCGCGCCGCGCTTCTACTACAACGTGAACCCCCAGGCTCCGGCGGCAAACTACGCGCAGATCCTGGTCAACACGCAAAGCGCAAAGGTTACGCCCAAGCTGGTGGAGAAGCTGCGGGAAACCTTGCCCGATGCAGCGCCCGAGGCCAAGGTGTTTGTGAAAGAGCTGCAACAGGGTCAGATCATGGAAGCCCCGGTGGAAGTGCGGATTGTGGGTGACGACATTCCCACGCTCGAAGCCCTGGGCAATCAGGCTGAGGAGATTCTGCGGCATACGCCGGGCGCCATCTACATCCACACCGACTGGCACGAGGATGCCTGGCAGGTGGGCATGAAGGTGCGCGAGGAGCAGGCCAACCGCATGGGGCTGACCAATGCCGGCATCGCGCAGCAATTGGCGGCGGGCTTTGAAGGCGCGCCGATGACCACCTTCTGGGAGGGCGACCGCGGCGTGGATGTGGTTCTGCGGCTGGACCCCGAGCAGCGGCAGAGCTTTCAGAACGTGTCGGATACGTACGTGATGTCTCCGGTGACCGGGGCCAAGGTTCCGTTGCAGGCGCTGGCTTCGCTGACGCCGGAGTGGCAGCCGGGCCGGATTGTGCGCAGAAACGGCGAACGCACCCTGACGGTGCGCGCCTTTCCTGGCGACGGCAACCTGGCCAGCAACATTCTGAACCATGCCCGCAAGCAACTGGACACGATGGCGTTGCCGGCGGGATACCGCATTGAGTACGGCGGCGAGTTCGAAAATCAGCAGGAAGTGTCGGGCGAGTTGCGCAATGCGCTGCTCATCAGCCTGGTGTTGATCTTCCTTATCCTGCTATTCCAGTTCCGCACGCTGATCGATCCGCTGATCGTGATGGCAGCGTTTCCGCTGGCGATTCCGGGCGCCGCTCTGGGCCTGCTGGTTACCCACAACACGTTTGGCTTTACGGCCTTCATCGGCATTATCAGCGTGGGCGGATTGGTGGTGAGGAACTCCATCATCCTCATCGATTACATCCACGAACGCATGAAAGACGGGGCAGAGTTGGAGCAGGCGGCGCTGGAAGCCGGAGAACGCAGGTTGAGGCCCATCTTCCTTACTTCGGCGGCGGCCGCGGTGGGCGTGATTCCCATGATTGTCTCCGGATCGAGCCTGTGGTCGCCGCTGGCCAGCGTGATCGCTTTCGGGCTGCTGGGATCGATGGTGTTCACGCTGGTGGCGATTCCGGTTCTGTTTGTGGTGGCGCACCGGGAACGGAAACCGCATGAAGACGGCGGAAACTTCAGATTGAGTTCGTGGTTTCCCTGGTCTCAAAAACGAGACCAGGGGCACCCAGCGGCTTTGCTCCTGCTGACGCTGCTGGCGCTGGGAGGCGTGGCGCGCGCCGAGACAAAGCGCATCACCCTGGATGAAGCGGTTGCGCTGGCGACTCATCAGAGTTCGACAGCCAAGCTGGCGCAACTGAAAGCCAAAGAGATGGATGCGAAAGTCACCGAGGCGCGGGCCAATTACTTCCCGGTGCTGAGCAATGAAAGCACCGGCGCCCACTTGCGCAACATCGAACACATGGAGATTCCCATGGGCGCGTTGGGCGTCTACCAGATCCCCGGCATTTTCCCCATTCCGGGGAAAAATGTTTCGCTTCCGCTGGGGCACCACGACTTCCTGCTGAGCACCACCACGGCGGCTCAACCGCTGAGCCAGTACTTCAAGATTCACGCCGGGGTCAACGTGGCGCGGGCCGATGCGGGAATTGCGCACAGCGACGAACACCGCGCGGAAAACGAAATCACGCTGAAGATGAAGCAGCTTTACTTTGGTCTCTTGTCGGCGGAGCGGCGCAAGCAGGCGGCGGAGTTGCGCATCGCGGCCGGAGAAGAGCGCCTGGGCGAGGCGCGCAACGGCGTCGAGGCCGGGGCGATTCTGCAACTGAAGGTGCTGGAAGGCCAGGCGCAAATTGCCGAGGCGCGGCATGCGCTAGGATCTCTGGAAGACACCATCAGCGACATGCGGGTGGAATTCAACGACTTGACCGGCCTGCCGCTGGACACCGAAGTGGAGTTGGTTGCGCCTGAACCGGAAACCACCGACGTGACGGCGGGCGATTTGGTGACCGAGGCGCTGACGCACAATCCCGAGGTTGCGGCGGCAGAGCAGACGGTTAAAAAGGCGCGGGCTGGCCTGAGTGCGGCGCATGCGGAGTATATTCCAGAGGTTGGGGCTTTTGCGCAGTATGTTCATCAGGACGGCGTGCCGCTGCTCACAGAAAACAACAGCGTGCTGGGCGTAAGGATGAGCTGGACGCTGCTGGAATTTGGCAAACGCAGCGGCCAGGTCCACGAGCGGAAGGCCCAGGTGGCTGAAGCCGAAGAGAATTTGCGCCACGTTGAAAACCGCGTGCGCGTGGATATAGAAAAGGAAGTGCGCAAAGTGCGGCGCGCGGAAACGGGACTGGAAGCAGCAAGGGAGAGCGTAGCGGCAAGGACGGAGATGCGGCGCATCACCGCCAACCAGGTGGAGGCGAACACCGCCAATGCCTCAGCGTTAAAGGAAGCCGAAGGCCAGCTTGCCGAGGCGGAGGCTATACTTTTTCAGGCAGAGGCGGAGCGGAGCATTGCTCGCGCGGAGTTGGAACGGACAGTAGGACAGAAGTAGCGAATTCAGTTGTGCGGGAGACAGATGTGGAATACCGGGTACTGACAGTCAACAGGGAGTTTGGAAGCGGCGGCGGACGCATTGCGGAGGCCATTGCCAAGTGTCTTGGCTGGAAACTGCTGGACCGCGACATCATCGACGCCATCGCCTACGCGGCCCATGTGGATAAGAAAGTGGTCAAGCACTACGATGAGCATGTGGACTCCTGGCTGCGCCGCATTAATCAGCAGGCCATGCGCTCGGCCGCCCTGGCTGCCGGTTGTAGAGTAATACCTGAAACTGAACCAAGTGCGTGGCACAACGAAAAGTCGAAGGCGCTACAGAACGTTTACCATTCGCCGGTCATCGGCGAGCAATACGAAATCACGGGACCGGACGTTCCTTACGTTCCTCCTAACGACTACAGAATTTTTCGACGAACATGCCGTATTCCTGATGAGGGATCCGGAATTACGCGGAATGGTTAAGCCGGTGACCGACGCCTGGACGACCGCCGTCGCACCGCGCCGATTTCGTCAATGCCACCGCTCGGGCGAGCGATGTGCGAGCGAATACCGCACTCCCCGGCGGTACAGAGTTCTTGACCCAAGACAACATGCTGTACGCATTCTATTACACCAACACCTACAAGCTGGACGAGCACCGGACGCTGACGGGTGGCTTCGGCTACGCACAGCGACCACCCACCTTGATCGAACGGTACGCCGACGGCCTGTTCATCAGCAGCTTGCAGAGCGGCTTCACCCGCGTGATCGGTGATCCCCGACTGAAGCCCAGAGCGCGACTGGCAAATTGACTTGGGATACAGCGTTGAGTACGAAAAATGGCGGGGTCGGGCCAGTTGCTTCCAAAGCTGGGTGCTCGACTATGTCACCTATTCAGACGATTCCGTGAACGATCCCCTCTTCACCGATGCTTACCTGCTGCGATACATCAACACCCCGCTGGCGACGTTGACGGGTGGCGAGTTGTACGGCGAGTACGATCTGCTGCCGCGAATGACACCTTCGGAAAGATTTCGTACGTAAACGGCCGAGACCAGACGCTCAGCGCTCCGCTACCTGCCATCTCGCCCTTGGACTCGACCGTTGGCCTACGATTCCACGACGCGGAGAAGGGGCAGCGCTGGGGTTGCGACGTGGGCACCCGCATCGTCGCCACGCAGAATGAGCCTGGTGCGATTCGTCTGATGGGGCAGGCCGAAGTGGTCGAGGAGGCCACGGGCGGATTCACCACGTGCTATATCCGGGGCTACTGGAACTGCAAGAAGAATCTCCGCCTGATCGCCGGCATCGACAACGTGTTCAACAGGTCCTATCAGGAGCAATTGGACCTAAGGCTAACCGGCCCCGCGAATTTCACCACGATTAATGGCAACCCGGCCCAACCCACCAGGGTGCTGGCTACCGGCATCTCGCCCTATTTCGGCGTCAACTGGGTCTATTGATACTTGATGCTAGTGTAGTGACTCATATAAATAACGGAACTTATGTGCGTCTTACGGGTTTCATCCTGTGTAGGGAGGATGAAACCATGAAGATTGCGCCGCGGTTGAAGACGGCGTTGAAGACGGTTTCGCTGTGGCGCAGGCGATTTGCTGAGCAGCGCGGGCAGAAAAAGCGACCATGAGATGCAGCGCAAAGCCTTCCAAGTCGGCTGATGTCTGATACCTCCGGGTCGGGTGACCACTTCTGCCAGTCAGCTTTCCTCCTGGCGGAACTATTGCCGGTCCTGCTGGAGTTGCTGAACATCCTTTTGCAACTGAACGGTGTTGTCCGAGGCTAGGTCAGCCTCGATGTTCTGCAAATCGGCTTGGAGCTTCTGATGGGTGTCATCCTGTTGGCGATCCCCACTCGGTGTGCTCGAATTTTGCTGATCTTGCTGATACTGCTGGTGATCCTGCTTAAGTTGCTGGAAGTCTTTCTGCAAGTTGGCGGTATTGCCCGAAGCCAAGTCAGCCTTGATCTTCTGCAAATCGGTTTGGAGCTTCTGTCGGGCCTGTTGTCGCTGGCTATAATCATTGCTCAAGGCTTGCCGATCTCCTGCAAGGCCGCTTCGATCCTTTGGACCTGCTGATAAGCGGCTTGGTAGGGGGAACCTTGCGATCCTGACGACGGTGTTGTTCCGCTGGTAACTTGCTGGCCGGGGTTCTGCTTGTTGCCTGGGCTATTCAGGTCTTTTCCCAACCGGCGTTCATCATAATTCATCAGTTGACGATCTGCCGACCACTTCTGGATGTCGATCCTGCTTATGGACGATCTTGCTGATACTGCTGGTGATCCTGATGGAATTGCTGGAAGTCTTTCTGCAAGTTGGCGGTATTTCCTGAAGCCAGGTCGGCTTTGATATTCTGCAAATCGGTTTGGAGCTTCTGTCGGGCCTGTTGCTGCCGGCTATGGTCCTTGCTCAGGGCTTGATGATCCTGGTGGAGGTTGTGCTGATCGTGTTGGACTTGGTGGACATCGTGCCGGACGGGATGGGAGTTGGAGCCTCCGTGAGACCGGCATGACCTCCAGATTGAGCGAATACCGGGAAGGATGTAATCCCTGCGACGATCAAGGCCAACGTGGCATGTTTCAACATGGTTCGCTCCTGAGAAATGAGTAGGGACAGATGTCGCCTGACCGGAGGTCAAGAGGCGTAAAGACAAGGGTTGGCAGCCACCGATTTACTGCCGGGAATTCGAAGAGGTGAACAAGTCTTCCGTACTTAAACTATAGTTTTTTCCCCACGAAAGGGAGAAGCGCGCTTGTTTCACGGCTGACAAATGAGGCGATTGGCATCGCTCTATTTGGTACAACTGATACAATTCCCCTTCCGCAGTTGCGACGCTGCTTGTGGCCATATCCACTCGGCTTCCAGTCCTCGATGTCCGTCTCCACATATCGTTTGTTGGCCCAGTCGTAGTCGTGCTCGCCGTTCGGCGGGTGTTGAATAACCACACTTCCTCAGCGGCTTTTCATGTTCATGGCGGTTTCGGAAATGGGAAATCTGAGTGGCCAAATGGTGCCCTCAGTATACCGCATAAATGCCCCCCCGAATCAACCCCATAATCGCCCCAATAGTTGCCCCAAAGAGAGGCTCCAGAATGGTGTTCCACCACGAGAAATTTGTACAAGTTCTTTATTATAAGCATATTGCGTCATATCGGCCATAAAAAGAAGCCTGCGGGAAGCAGGCTTGATGTACCCCCTAGGGGAGTGGCGGATGAAAGTTATAACCTCTTTTGCATCAACAACTTGTGACTTCTGTTGAAACTGAAAGTCGCCCCAGGACTCGCCCCGTCACCCGCCACCTTCTTGCGGGGATTACCCTCATCTGGAGTGCAACCTGAACGCCAGTATAGACGACAACCGCCCACAGATGAAAGTGGGAGGGCGGCCCGGCCAGTATCACCCGCCCCACGCCGTCCGATAGACCCGTTCGCCGTTCTTCTGACTGACCGTTAGCAGGCCGAATGCAACATAGGCCGCCAATAGTGAATCGAGCAGGTGTGGATCAAAGGCAACAATTGCCCTAGTTCTTTTCGGCTTAGCCCTTGCCCGCCGAGCCTTTGCCACGGCAGGGACGACTCCGTGTCCGGCCGAAAGGTAGCGGGCGTGATTTGGTGCCGCTCGGCAAGCCATTCGGTGAAAGTTTCCATACGCTATGTACGAGCTGGGATTGAAAAGCGGGGCACGAGTTCCATGAAGAACCGATATGGCGGCTTGCCACCGCCTGGAAATGGGAGGGCGTTGGCACCTTCGCCGCTTCTCGCACCCACCCGCCCCCATGTAGAATGTCGCTTCCGTTAGCCAATCACAAGGAGTCCCCCATGCGTCACCAAATCGTCTTCATCGCGTTCCTCGCCCTGGCGCCTGTCGGAGCGTCGTTGGCCGCATCGAGGTATGCTCCCCGGCACCATCGGGGAGCGGCGTGTTGAGCGTCCTTGCCAAAGGCCAGCCCGTCAACCTAGAGGCCGCAGGCCGGTACGCAATCATTATTCTTCCGAAAGGACCGGAAACCTTGCCCTACAAGGTCGCTGAAGTCGGCCCGGACTACGTGGTAATCGAGGATTCGGTCGGGGTCACTGAACTGAGAATCCCCCTCTGGTCAATTACGTCGGTACAGGTGTTGAAGGTTGGTGGGAGGTAGGGGCCAAACCTCAAGTCCAAAAGTCCACGGGTTTTTCGGCTGAACACTGACCGAGGTTCCGATGGCGAAGAATTTTCCCAAGAGCGGAAAAAAGTCACGGCCCAAGACCGCCGTGAAAGGCAAGCGACTCCACTGTGCCAAGTGCCGCAAGCGAAGCCCAAGACCCGTGAAGGCCCCGCCCCCTGGTACTGCCCGCTTGTCTCAAGGAGAATGATAACGTGAATATGGAAGTCACCGATTGAGCTGTATTTCACGGGCTCCCCGCTGCTTCCGCAACTGCTTCGCCCATAGCGTCAGCCAGATCATCGCCAACGACCATCAGCCATAGGACGAACTTGAGAACCAGCTGGCCCAGAACCACACCTGCTAAACGAGAGGCCAATCCGTTCCCGGCCCCCACATGGACAAGAGCCACGCAGGCCGGGCCGACATGACGACGAGGTAGATGATCCATTGCAAGGTACGTACGCCACGGCGATCACACAGTCCACCATCCGGCGACAGCGGCCGCCCGACTCGTTTCTCGAAAATGTTGTTCATGGCAAAAACCTCCTACTTCAATTCTCCGGGTAGGTCAACCTCCGACGGATTCCAAAACGGGGAATCCATCTCGGCACGA
>CAVZNE010000185.1:0-5382 GCA_963776445.1 Terriglobales bacterium | reverse complement strand
CTCGCCAAGGCCCTCGCGGCCTACGGCCATGTAGGACCGGCCATAAAGGGCATTATAGGTCCCTTCGGGAATATTCACCGTCGTGGACGGAATCCCTTCAATCCAAGTGCCATCCACATAGTTGCGGAAGCGTACTGGCTCCCAATGAGCGGTGGCGTAGTCGTAGATGCCTTTCTCGCTGACGCGGGCAAAAGGAACGCGCGCGTACACCTTCAGCGGCTTCCAGGGGAGCAACCCTGCGGCAATCTGGTCGGGAAAGACCTTGGGATCGGCTGCGGCATTGAAGACTTCCTGCGCCATTTCACCGGAGACCTGGTGATGGCCGTGACCGTCGGAGACATTGCCTGCGAACGACGAAGTGACGATCAGGGGACGCGTCATACGCACCACGCGCACAACATCGTAGAGGACGCGGTCATGTCCCCAGGTCTTCATCGCCTCTTCAATCGTCTTGGAGAAGCCGAAGTCGGCGACCCGCGTAAAGTACTGATGAACACCATAGTGGTTGCCCGCGGAGAGCAGTTCCTGGGTGCGGACCAGGCCAAGTTGATCCCAATAATCGGAGGACATTACATTTTGGCCGCCTTCGCCGCGATTCAATGTCAGCAGCGTGGTATCGACTCCCAAACCCCGACTCTCGTAGGTCAGCATGCCACCGTCTTCATCGTCGGGATGCGCAACAATGGTGATCAGGCTGGCGCGGGTGTGCAGCTTTTGAAGGCTTTGCCACAAGCCCGCGGAGCCCTGATCGATGGGAAGGGAAGTCGCGAAACCGGGCAAGTAGGCAGGAGGCGATTGAGCGCCAGCTGCCAGCCATGTGCCTATAAATGAAGCAGTGACAATCAGGGAAAGGGCGGATTTAAGAATGGGAATCATACGCATCGATACTCCTAACGGTGGAAAGGCTGGCGCGTACACGCTGGTCGAGCCACGCTACAGGGATACCACAGGAAATGAACTTTGTAAAGAATCATTCATTAGCTATATAATCGCCAACGTAGGCGACATTGGTGAGTAGAAGGACGCTATGAGGAAATCCGTTCAGTCAACGTTGCAATTGATCCCGGCTCGACCCACGAACTTGCGACAGGCCAATGCCCGTGGTTTGCTGCAACTGCTGCGGGCGCATCACCCCTGTTCGAAGGCGGATTTGGCGCGTCACTCAGGCTTGAGCGCACCGACGGTTTCCAGCGGAATTGCTCATCTTGAGGCGCTCGGGCTGGTGGAGCGGATCGGAGATGGCAAATCCAATGGCGGGCGGCCGCCAGGAATGCTGCGATTCAAAGCGTCCCATGGGTATGTGGCTTCTGTCGACATTGGCGGGACTAGGTTGCGCATGATGCTGGCTGACCTGGACGGCACTGTGATCGCCCGCTGGTCCGTCCTGCTTGGAGTAAAGCAGAAGACCCCGGAGGCGGTCTGTATTCTGATCGCCGAAGGGCTTGAGACCATGTGCAGGCAGAGCAACGTACTGATAAATAAGGTTTTGCACCTTGTTGCGGGTGCGCCAGGAATTACGAATGTGACAGAAGGAGTGGTCTTTTCGGCGCCGAATCTGGTGGGATGGGAGAATGTCCCGCTGCGCTCCCTGCTGGAAACTCAAACCAGAATCCCCTGCTCGGTTGAGAACGACACCAATCTGGCCGCGATGGGAGAGCACTGGCAGGGGGTTGCGCAGGGAGTCGATGATTTTGTATTCATCGCCATGGGCACTGGTGTTGGGGCCGGAATCTTCCTGAAAGGGCAAATCTATTACGGTTCGCAGTGGAGCGCGGGCGAGATTGGCTACTTTGGCGTCAGCGGGCGCGAGCGTGGACCGATCCGAGCCAATGAGACAGGGCAGTTGGAACAGGCCATCGGCGGGCTCGGCATTGAAGAGGAATGGCGGCGTGTTCTACTTGGGTCCACTTCGCAGGCACAGGGAGAATTGGCCGCGCTGAAGGCAACGCAGATCTTTGACCTCGCAAAAGAGGGGGATGGCCGGGCCATCGAAGTCCTCCGTTATGTGGCGCGAATTGTAGCAAATATGATCACCGATATTTCGCTGCTGCTCAATCTGGATATGGTGATCCTTGGCGGCGGAGTGGGTACGCACCCGTGTTTGTGCCGGGAAACAGACAATCTCCTGCAACGTCACGAATTTGCGCGCCCTGCGCTGCGCTCGAGCGGGTTGGGGACAGAAGCCCAGCTTTTAGGCGCGATTGCCTTGGGATTGCGCCGAGTCGAAGCCAAACTGATCCCATAGCATACCCTCACGGAAAAAAATGTTGCACTTTTGCTCACTATCGTGATATACCTGTCTAACAACTTACTAATACTCTTTTAGTAAGTTACTCTATCCGTTCGGTGCGGAGGAGTCGGAGAAGGAAAAAACGGAAACCACAACTCCTTGGAGGTAGTGTCTATGTATTCCAATCTTTGGAAGTCCATTCTCTTTGCCGCTTTGCTAGGGGCGATTCTCCCGTCAATATCCGTTCAGAGCGCCTTAGGGCAATCTCAATCGATTAATGGAACGATCAGAGGAACGGTGATGGACGCTACCGGAGCTGTACTGCCGGACGTGACCATTACGATTACCAATGTCGAAACGGGATTTACGCGACAGGTAAAGTCCGGTGGCGACGGCATCTATATTGTGCCGAACCTTCCCATTGGCGCCTACTCCGTGCTCGCGGAAGCGAATGGATTTGCTCCGTTGACGCAAAAGGGCGTGAATGTGGGAGCAGGCAGCAGCGTTACCGTCGATGAGCAGTTGCATGCCGGGAGCGTGGCCACCCAGGTGATGGTGGTAGGCGATGCGCCTATTCTTGAAGTTTCGCGGCTTGACCTCAGCCGCACAATCTCCGAGGAGGAGACACAAAACCTTCCTCTTTCTTCGCGCAACCCGTACAACTTCATCTTGTTCCAGCCGGGCGTCAGCGGACACCCCAACCCGGAAAACGGCATTCCGCGCACGGTAGACACCAATGGCCTGGTGGACCGCGTCAACTACCAGTTGGATGGAATGGTCGACACGGAGTCAGATCGTTATGGATTGCGTCTCTTTGCCATCTCTGATTCGTACGTGCGTGAAATTGAGACGATTTCAAATAGCTATTCACCAGAATTTGGAAATACCGCCGGCATAATCTTCAACACCATCACGGGGTCGGGCACCAATACATATCACGGGACGGCGGGTTACATCTGGCGGCCAGAGGCGGCAAGTTCCTGCCCGATTCTGGCCACATGCAATCCTGCTGTAGCTGGTGGCGTAGTGAAGCCCAGCTTGCACGTGGATGACGTAATCGGCAATGTCGGCGGGCCCGTCATCAAAGACAAGCTCTTCTATTACGCAGCCTATGAGCACCTGCGGCGTTCTTATCCGCAGCCGAATACCATCGGCGCCGCGATGGAGAGCTTCTTGGAGACCCTGGGCGTCGACCAGGCAAGCGACTTCAAGACTGCGCCGACTGTGCAGCATGCACAGTGGTTCGATACCCGTATGGACGCCGCGATTAACAAGAAGAACCAGCTCTTCATTCGCTACAACTACTTCCGCAACGTCTATCCCTTCAACAGCGATGACGGCGGCAGCTATGCAATCAGTGCCGCAGCCGACTTCCAGGATCGCGCCCACATCATCGGAGCACAGTTGGTTACCACCTTCTCTCCGGACTTGTTCAACGAGTTCCGCGGATCGTGGCCCTATCGCAATGAGCATCATGTCGCCGATGCCCTGACAGGCGCGGGACCGATGGTGCACATCTCGGCTGCCACGGTCGGCGGCGTTGCCTACAACGCAGTGTACTTTGGCGGGTCGAACTCCGTCGGAGACAAGTTCCAGGAAAAGATTCCCAGCTTCAACGACAACATCACCTGGATCAAGGGCAAGCACTCGATGAAGTACGGGTTCGGATTCCAGCAGAATCTCGACACGCAACTCGCGGACATCTACACGCAATACAACTTTGCCAATATCACGCAATATGAGAATGCCGAGAGCGGCAAAAGCCCTCAGGTGTACTCCAGTCTGGCCGCGAGCATTGGCAATCCCGGCGCCGCGTACCACTCCGTCTTCTTCGACTTTTTTGGACAGGACTCCTGGCAGCTTCGCAAGAACCTGCTGGTGACCTACGGCGTTCGCTACGATCAGTATCGCGCGCCCACTCCTCCGGCAGGCGAGCCTTTTGCCTACACGCAGAATTTCCGTACGCCTGAAGGGGATGTTTCTCCGCGCCTGGGCGTTTCCTACCAGCCGTTTACCAAGACTGTGGTGCGCCTGAACGCGGGCATCTTCTATGAGGCCACACCGACGAACACCTGGTACAACCCGCTCTACAACAACGGAGCAGCGGGCACCGGTTCCTTCATTACAACCATCGCCGGAAGCTCCACCCCGGGTACCTGCCAGCCGGCTTTTCCGAATAGCCCGCAAAATGTGCCGGCAGGATGCATATCGACGCAGAGCATCTATGCTTTGACGCCGCGCTTCAAGAATGAGTATGTCTGGAATGCCAATCTGCAGGTCGCCCAACAGATTGCCAAGAACGATTCGCTGACTGTTGGATACATCCTGACCAATGGCCGGAACATGCAGTTCCTGCGCAACATGAACCTGATCAATCCAACGAGTTATCTGGCCGATGGCCGGCCCGTCTATTCGACGGCCGTGAATGCTGCCACGCGCGCCTATCCGCAGTTCAACAACATCACGCTCATCGATATAGGCTCTAACTCCTCTTACAACGCTCTGACAGCGACCTACGAACACAGGCTCTCTGCCGGCCTCACGACGAGTGCCTCCTACACATGGGCCCATTCAATCACCAACACGCCAGAGGGCAATTCCTACGAGTTCAGCACTCCGGTAGAAGATACGTCGGATCCGCTGCGCGACCGTGGGAACAGCGGCATCAACCGGCCGAATGCACTTACGATCAGCCTGGTCTATGAACCGAACACGCAATTTGAGAACCGCATTTTAAACGGCGCCATAAGGAACAACACCTTCGCTCTGTTGGGAAATATGTCTTCCGGCGACGAGCAGTCGATCACCACAAGCACAGATCTGAATAACGATGCGATAGCAACAAGCCGTCCGCTCTATGTTGGACGGGACTCGGTTCGCACTCCAGCAATTTATCAGTACGATCTTCGCTACACCCGCACGCTGGCCACACTTTTTGACAAGGTGCAGCCGAAGTTGCAGATTGAAGGCAACAACATCCTCAATCGCTCCAATGTAACCTCAATCAACACGTCAGCCACAGTTGTTACGCCTGCCACCTACGTTTCGGGAGGCTTGCCGATCGGCACAATCACAACCCAGCCCACATTCCGTCCAACCAGCACATTGCTGGAAGCGCGAATCCTGCAGTTTGGCCTCAAGTTCGACTTCTA
>CAVZNE010000184.1:0-8042 GCA_963776445.1 Terriglobales bacterium | reverse complement strand
GCGATTCTTGAACGAACTGCCGGACTGTGTTGGTACTACAGGTTGCTTCTTCGCTTCACCTGCTCCCGCGGAATCGCTCCGTCTGAAACAGGTAAAGCTAATCTGAGACAGGATACTAGACAGATGAACACATAGTTGTCAACAAAAAATATTGACATGTTTTCGTTTATTGCGATACAACTTGTATTTATAGGTTGATCTTGAGCCGGAGGAAGATCACGGTGGCCATGTGCGAGGATGAAAGCTGCAGCTTTCGGAGGCGCCAGTTGAGCACCGGGAGTGGCTGGAACCGTTCTGAATTGTTGTGCGTTAACCATCTGAATCGAAAGCGTTTTTTTTCGCCGACCAACGGGCGGAAGACGGATGCGGGGCCGGAGTTGTGGAGGGAATTGTCTCACTGCACGATTTTCGGCGCGCACCGGCGATGACCGGGCGGAGGGCTCTGGGGGCCCCGGCTGCGGTCTGGACTCGGCCGGAGTATACGAGCGGCAGCACGCATTATCTGTTTCCCGCAGATTGGGCGGCGATCTACAACCTGAAACCGCTGTATAGCGAGGGGACGAGCGGAGCGGGCAGTTCGATCGCCATCGTGGGGAGGAGCAACATCAACTTGAGCGACGTGTCGGCCTTTCGGGCGGAGTCGGGGCTGGCGGCCAATAGTCCGGCGGTGATCCTGGTGGGCGCCGATCCGGGGCTGGTTTCGGGCGATCAGGATGAGTCGACCCTGGATGTGGAGTGGTCGGGCGCGGTAGCTCCTGCGGCTACGGTGAAGTTTGTGGTGGGCGAGTCGACGGCGACTACAGATGGAGTGGACCTGTCGGCGCAATACATTGTGAACCATGCTCTAGCGCCGGTGGTGAGCACCAGTTATGGCAGTTGCGAGCAGCAGATGGGCGCGGCGGAACTGGCCTTCTATAACAGCCTGTGGGAGCAGGCGGCTAGCCAGGGCATGAGTTCGTTTGTGGCAGCAGGCGACTCCGGGGCGGCAGGCTGCTCCTCCGGATCGGCTGCATCGGGTGTGGCTGCGGCGGTGAATGGACTATGCAGTTCGCCGTACGCTACATGCGTAGGCGGAACGCAGTTCGACGAAGGATCGAACTACGCGGCCTACTGGGCGACAACGAACTCGACAGGCTACGACTCAGCGCTCGGCTACATACCCGAGGTGGTGTGGAACGAGAGCGGATCGAGCGGCGGGACGGGGCTGTGGGCCTCTGGCGGCGGCGCCAGCCAGGTCTATCCTCAGCCAGTCTGGCAACAGGGAGTGAGCGGCACGAGCGCAGCGAACGGCATGAGAGCGGTGCCGGACGTGGCTCTGTCGGCGGCCGGCCACGATGGCTACGTCATTTATGAAAACGGCTCCGCCTGGGTTATCTCGGGAACCTCGGCGGCAGCCCCGTCCTTTGCCGCGCTGATGGCTATGGTGGTCGAGTCGCAAGGCGGAACTGGCCAGGGCAATGCCAATGCCGGTTTGTATCCTCTGCAGAACGCTACCCACAATCCGTTTCACGCAACGCCGTCGGGCAACAACAGCGTTCCGGGAGTCGCCGGCTTCACGGCCAGCGGCGCGTCCTATAACCTGGCAACGGGTCTCGGCTCAGTGGACGGCAGTGTACTGGTGAGCAGTTGGGGTGCGCAGACAGCCTCCCGGCCGCCCACTCTCGCCCTGAGCGCAGCGTCCACCACGGTTTCGGTAACCCAGGGTGCGGCCAATACGGCGAGCTTCACGGTAACTACGGGAGGGTCCTATAGCGGAAACGTCAGCCTGCAAGTCAGCGGGCTGCCCACAGGCGTGACGGCACAGTGGTCCGCCAGCCCGCTGACCCCGGTATCCAGCGTGAGCGCGAAACAGGTGACTCTGACGCTTGCGGCCGCAAACTCTGCTGCGGTTGCTTCCAGTTCGCTCGTGATCGCAGCGGCAGGCGATGGCCTCACCGCCAGCGTGAATCTTACGCTGCAAGTGCAACAGGGGCCAGGAATCCAACTGGCTGTCTTACCCTCCGCGCTCAGCGTCTCCTCACGGTCCATGGCTACGGTATTGGTTACGGCAACGCCGGTAGGCGGAATGACGATATCGCCCAGCGCAACGGGCGCTCGCGGAGCCCTTTTCACGGGACCGCCCAGAGGCATTCGCTCCCCGCTGCGGAACGTTCCAATCCTGGAAGCGATAAGCGCAAGCGGCGCCAGCATCAGCCTGATCTCTGGCCTGCCGCCAGGCTTTACCGCAGTCTGGAGCGCTCCCACGGTGACCGTACCGGGATCGATTCAATGGACGCTCACCCTTACCGGCAGCTACACCGCCGCGGCCGGCAGTTCCACGTTGAATCTGGCCGCCCAGGTGACCGCGGCCAAAACCGGCGCAATCTACACAGCGGACCTCAGTGTGCCCATTACGGTGCTGGGGCCGTCGCCCGCATTCAGGGGTACAAAACCGCTGCCGCTGACCGAAGGGACACTGCGGCGCGGCTCTGTCTCTACTCTTCGATCTGCCGCTTCTTTGCAGTGAGAGACGGTCACCCTGAACGACAATGACCCCGGCATATTGCCGGGGTCATTGTCGTTCAGCGAATGCCGGAGGTCTCAGGCCAGGCGCTCGAAAGCGTGCCCGATCCGCGCCTGGATCTCTGACGGCGTGCTTCCCATCGTGCGGCTGATCTCCAGTACGGTGGCGGGAGGGGCAGCAAGCGCTTTCAGCGCGAGGATCGTGGCCGGCCAGTCGATGGCGCCGTCGCCAGGCCACAAATGTTCGTCTTTCAGGCCGTGGTTGTCATGCACGTGGACCGAGACGATGCGGTTCCCCAACGTGGCAATGGCAGCGGCTACGCCCACCGTGATGTGCGCATGTCCCAGGTCCAGGCAGATGCCGACGTTGTTCAGGTGGCCTATCTGCAGAATCTCTATCAGGTGCTCGGGGGTGGTAGGCTCGCTCATCAGGTTCTCTACCAGCAGCTTTACGCCCATCGGATGCGCAAAAGCACCCAAGTGTTCCAACGCGGTCAGCGCATGTTCCAGGGCCCTGGGCGACCAACTATCTGCCTGCTCACCCAGGTGCAGCACCAGATTCTGAAAAGGGATGGAATCGGCGGCTTCCAGGGCGCGCTTGATCTCGTCCATGGCGTCGATGCGGCGGGCTTTTTCCGGGTGCAACAGATTCACAGCCGGCGCTCCGGCGCGGCCCATCTCGCGGTCGGGATAAAGCGGTGCGTGCATGGCCCAGGCCTGCAGCGGGTTGGAACGAAACCATTCTGCCAGTTCATTCACATGCTCACGGCTCGTGTAGTCGAAGTGCTGGCGCGCGGCAAAAATCTCCACCGCCTGGGCTCCAGACTGGGCTGCCAACTCCAGCATTCCCGTGTGCAGACGCTGATTCAGAAACAGGTGCGTCGACAGTACTCGCAGCATGGCCAAGGACTCTCCCGCGCCGGATTGGTCCAGAAAACGAACAGGCGCTGTCCCATTGTCGCATTTTGAGAATATCCACCCTGAGGCAGGTGGTGCGGAAGAGGTTGCCACGATAGGTCGTGAGAGGGGAAAAGCAGCAGAAGCGTCCTGTGAGGTGATTGCCGCAGGCAAAAAATCAGGGGTGCAAACCTGCGATTCTAGGAAATCTCAGGCCTGCACCCCCATGACGCACGACTGGGGAATGATGCTATGCGGAAATTGCCGACCTGCCTGAAAGATCCAGTGTACGAACCGGTACCTTCCGTCAGAGTCAGCCATTGTATGGGCCCGATGTGCGGAATGGAGAGACATCCTCCATTTCTGTCACTTGGCGTTTCACCTCTGAGCGCGTCGGTGATCGCACATTCAATAGAGTCATCCAGTACAGGGAATAGGGTCTGTCCACTATTGAACACTTTTTGAAAATATTCATGGCTTGCAAAGAGGTTGCGGCTTTCTCCCGAGTCAGAGCGCCGGGCGGCATAGCGTGCTTGTTGTGTTACCGTTGCAATACGGCGTCCCTGAGCCGGACCGGGTATTTGGGGGTCCGTGCCGAACGTCTTCGAGGGCGGACTTCCTGGGATGGAAGCCGGCCTGAGACCAAGCGCCAACGGAGTGAATTGCCGGGTGGAACTCACTGGGTTGTATTGGCGAATCGGCGGAAATCGGGGGCAGCGTGCGGAATCGAAGTATGCATCAGCAGTTGGAAATGACATTGCTTTCCCCTATCGCGAGCCCGTCGCCCGAGCCTGAGTCCGCGTCTGTGTCTGCGCCCAAGCTGGCCCCCGAGCCGCAGGCTGGCAGGCATGCCCCCCAGCGCATCCCGCACTGGCTGGAGCGGGCCGAGTTGTTTTTACGCGTGCTGCTGCGGATGTATATCGGCCTGGCCATCTGCTATGCGCCGTGGTCGCGGATGTTCTGGGATCAGAACCCTCTATTTCTTCAGTTTCCCACCCTTTCCATTTGGGCCGCCAACGGCGCAGTCCGCGGCCTCGTTTCGGGGCTGGGTCTCTTGAACCTGTGGATTGCGTTCCACGACGCCATCCGCCACCGGGATGGATAAGACATGAACCAGGGATCAGAGAGCAGAGATCAGGGATCAGTTCAAGATGCGCTGAGTCCGGTTGCATCCGAATCGCACGCCAAGACCAATACAGAGCCGGCAGCCGGTTCCACTGCGATTCCCGGCAACGGCGCTCCGCCGCCGCTGGAGCGTGCGCCGCTTGCCTATGAGAACTCCAATTTCCTGAACAGTGCCGACGGCCGCCTGATCCGCATCGTCTCGGAGTACATGGAGCCGCTGGCCCGCTTCCGCCGCGAGCAGATTCAGGACACTGTGGTCTTTTTCGGCTCGGCGCGCTTTCGAGGACGAGAAGAAGCCGACCATGCACTCGAATTGCTTGAGAACACCGGCTCCAGCCAACCGGCTCCCAGTGAAGAGCAGCCCGCCAGTGCGCCGCAAATTGCCGCGGGCGCGGCCTCGTCTCTCCAGCTCAAGCGGGCCGAGGCGGCGGTCAAAATGGCCCGCTACTACGAAGACGCGCGGAAACTGTCCGGCCTGCTCACGCATTGGGCAAAGACCATTCCCTCGCGCCGGGCCCGCTTTGTGGTCACCTCAGGCGGTGGGCCGGGCATTATGGAGGCCGCCAATCGCGGCGCACACGAGGCTGGCGGCAAGACCATCGGCATGAATATCCGCCTGCCCTTCGAGCAGTCCCCCAATCCCTACATCACGCCGGCGCTCAACTTCGAGTTCCACTACTTCTTCATGCGCAAGTTGTGGTTTGCGTACCTGGCCAAGGCGCTGGTGGTTTTCCCCGGCGGCTTCGGCACTCTCGATGAGATGTTTGAAATCCTCACTCTGGCCCAAACCCACAAACTGGCCAAGAAGATTACCGTCGTCATCTACGGCTCGGACTATTGGAAAAAGGTCTTCGATCTCGATGTACTGGTGGATACCGGCGCCATTTCACCCAAGGACATTGAGCTGTTCAAGTTTGCCGATACGCCGGAGCAAGCTTTCGATCTGCTGCGCCAGGGGCTTACCGAGAACTACCTTGTGCAGGAAGCCGCCACCGGCCGGCTCTCAGAGAACGAGCGGATGCCTTCAGGCGAGGAAATGATGGCCCACTGGTCGGTTGAAGACTTTCTCGGGCCGGAACTGGCCAAGACCAGCAAATAGGCGTATCTCCCTCCCAAGTCAGGCAAATTCCTGGGACCTCAGGAATTTGCCCGCGCAGGTTTGGTCTTTCCAGTAACTCTTTGGATTCCCTCCCGAATTGAACCGGCATTCGCACCCCCTTAACCCTGCGTTGATCCAGCGCAGCCATACTGGCTTCAGTGATCCGGGCACGATCGCGGAGAAGGAGCAGGCATGGCCAGTTCGACCATCTCATATCTGTGGCGCGACAAAAACGCGACGCAAGGCTTCCGGTCGGGTGTTTCCTTGCATAGTCACACCAACCAGTCCAAGGAAACGCTGGATTTTCTCGCCAACCTGGGAAACACGTACCCGCTGATTCGCCCGCTGCTTTCGCGGCTGGAGCGCCGCTCAGAGGAGATTCACGGGTTGCGGATCAACTACGCGGAAAGCTACTGGACGCCGCCCATGACCCCCATGCTGGCCTACGACCTGGAGCGCCGGCAAATCGAAAAACTGGACGTAGCGTCCATGGTCTCCCTCTCCGACCACGACACCATCAGTGCGCCCATGCTGCTGCGCACCGTTCCCAGCGCGCGGCAGATTCCGGTTTCTGTCGAATGGACCGCTCCATACGGCGAGCAGTCCTTCCACCTGGGCGTGCACAACCTGCCCAGCGCACGCGCCGCGGAATGGATGCAGACGCTGGCCGACTACACGGCCAACCCCAGCGATGCGCGTTTTACCGAGATTCTGATCGCCCTGAACGACGAGCCCAACGTGCTGGTGATCTTCAACCACCCGCTGTGGGACCTGTATCTGATCGGCCAGGAGAGGCACGAGTTTCTGGTCAACCAGTTTCTGCAGACCAACGGCGCATGGCTGCATGCGCTGGAACTCAACGGCCTGCGCCACTGGGACGAGAACCGTGCGGTGCGGAGGCTGGCGGAGAAGTGGAACATGCTGCTTATCTCCGGGGGGGACCGCCACGGCGTGGAACCCAATGCCAACATCAACCTGACCAACGCTCCCAGCTTCACCGAGTTTGTCCACGAGATTCGCCGCCAGAAGAAGAGCGACCTGCTCTTCATGCCCCAGTACGCCCAGCCGTGGAAGCATCGCCTGCTGCAGTCCACCATCGACGCTATCCGGCACTATCCCGAGTTTCCGCAGGGTTCGCGCACCTGGGATGAGCGGGTCTACCATCCCGACGCCAATGGAGTGGTCCGGCCGCTCAGCGAACTGTGGCCCAGCGGTTCCGCGCCGCGGGCAATGTGCTGGGCGTTAGGATTGGTACAGTTGATGGGCGTTGCCCCGGTCTCCGGCGGCCTGCGCATGGCATGGAGCGACGCGCGCCAGATGCGCCTGGCCCTGCGCGAGTACGAAGGCTAGAAACAAAACCTGAAAGAGATGCATGGATAACGTCAAGCCGCGCGTGGCCTACTTCCCGGACTCCTTCCACGAGATCAACGGAGTGGCTCACACCAGCCGTCATTTTGAAGCGTTCGCGCGGCGGCGCAACTTGCCCTTCCTGTGCGTGCGCGCCGGGGATCGTGCCCAGGCCCTGACCGAAGACGGTACTGTGTGGACGCTGGAGCTGCCGCGCGGCTTCCTCTCCTTTGCCCTGGAGAAGGACCTCCGCTACGATCCGGCGTTTCTGCGCCACGTTCCGCTCATCGGCGAGGTGCTGGAGCGCTTCAAGCCCGATCTGATTCATATCACTGGGCCAAGCGAAGTGGGCATGCTCGGCGCGGGATTGGCCCATCACTTGGGCGTGCCGCTGGCGGCCAGTTGGCATACCAACGTGCATGAGTACCTGGCGCGGCGCTCGGGCTGGTTCCTGAACTTTTTGCCGGAGCGCCAGTCGGCCGCCGCGGAGCAGAAGATCGAGGACCTGACCATGGCTGCCGCCGCCAAATTCTATTCCGTGGCGCAGGTTCTGTTTGCGCCCAATCCCGAGCTTTGCGCGCTCTTGGAGCGGACCACAGGTCGGCCTTGCCACCTGATGCCGCGCGGCGTCGACGCCCAGCTTTTTCATCCGGACAAGCGCAAGCGCGACCCTGAAGACCATGCGTTTGTGCTGGGCTTTGTGGGCCGTTTGTCGGTGGAGAAGAACATCGCGCTGCTGGTTCAGGTGCAGGAAGAGCTGGAAAAGGCTGGCCACACGGACTTCCGCTTCCTCATCGTCGGCCACGGCGGCGAGCTGGACTGGCTGCGCGAGCGATTGCCGCGAGCGGAGTTTCCTGGGGTTTTGCGCGGGGAAGAACTGGCCGCTGCCTACGCCAGCATGGACCTGTTCGTCTTTCCCTCGCATACCGACACCTTCGGCAACGTGGTGCTTGAGGCGCTGGCCAGCGGTGTTCCGGCCATTGTCACGCCCGATGGCGGACCTTGCACCATCGTGCGCGATGGGGAAACAGGCCGCATCGTGCCCGATGAGGGATTTGCCGCCGCTGTGGCC
>CAVZNE010000183.1:0-15684 GCA_963776445.1 Terriglobales bacterium | reverse complement strand
GCGGATTGAAGCCCGGCACACAATTTGGCGAGCCCGCGCCGCTGTTTCCCCGCGCGGAGAAGGATGCAGTGGAGCGTATGCAGAATATCGAAGAGCAAAACAGCAAGAGCGCCGTTGAAGCGGCCGCGAAAACTGCGGGGAAAGAGGCGATTGTGAGCGAGCTTTCTGAGAAGGTAAAAGCCTGGGATAGCACGCCGGTTGATTCTGTGGGCGATTCGGCCGGGAACGAAGCCGGAGCGGAAGCCCAGGCCTATGAAACGGTGGCTGCGGCCGCGGCTGCTGCGGCTGCGCCGGCACCGGTGGTGGTGGAAGAGAAGCAGTACATCTCGATCGACGACGTGCTCAAGGTAGATCTCCGGGTGGCGCAGATTGTGGTGGCCGAGCGCATTCCCAAGGCCGACAAGCTGCTGCGTCTGGAAGTGGACCTGGGCTACGAGAAGCGGCAGATTCTGGCCGGCATTGCCCAGTATTACGAGCCGGAGGCGCTGGTGGGCCGGAAGATCATCATCGTGGCCAACCTGGCTCCGCGCAAGATGCGCGGGCTGGAGTCGAACGGCATGCTGCTGGCGGCTTCGCTGGAAGGCGGCGCGCCGGTGCTGGCCGGCTTCCTGGAAGAGTGTCCGCTGGGCGCGCGGCTGAAATAACGGCAAAGTTGAGCAAAAGGCCGAATCGCTGCTGCATACCGCGGCGATTCGGCATCCGATTCCCCGGAGGTTCCCCGTTTGCTGATTGATTCTCATGCGCACCTGGACAGTGAGCGCTACGCGGAAGACCGCGAGGCGATGCTCAACCGTGCGTGGCAGGCGGGAGTAGGCGCGGTGCTGGCCATCGGCATTGGCGAGGGGCCGGCGGAGATGCACCAGGCGCTGGAGATTTGCCGCCAGTTCAACGGCCAGCCCAACATGCCCCGGCTCTACGCCAGCGCGGGCATCTATCCCCACAACACTCCGGAAATAGATGCCGCGGCGCTGGCCAAACTGGACAGTCTGCTGGCCGAGCCGGAGGTGATTGCCTGCGGAGAGATTGGCCTCGACTACTACCATGAGGGAGCGCCGCACGAGGTGCAGCTTGAAGGGCTGACGCGCCAACTCGAGATTGCGGCCCGGCGCAAGCGGCCGATTTTGATCCATTGCCGGCCCAAAGACGGGGCTGCGGAAGGTACTACGGGCGCGTGGGACGATCTTTTTGCTATTTTGGAAGAGCGCTGGCGGCCCACCGGGCTGGGCGGCGTAATGCACTGCTTCGGGGGCGGGTGGGAACAGGCGCAGCGGTCGATGGATTTGGGGTTTCTGCTGTCGTTTGCCGGGAATCTGACCTATCCCAAGGCGCAGCCCATGCGGGATGTGGCCGCGCGGCTGCCGCTGGACCGGATTCTGGTGGAAACCGACGCGCCCTACCTCGCTCCAGTTCCCAACCGCGGCAAGCGCAACGAACCGGCATTTATGGTCAACACGGCCCGCACGCTGGCCGAACTACTGAAGATTACGGAGGAAGAAATCGCCTCCGCGACCACGAAAAACTTCCAGCGGCTGTTTCGCCTAAGGGCAGACGTGGGAAACTGATAGAGTTGCACCGGCAGAGCCGGCCGGCAAATTGAGGCCGGCGATGGTACGCCGGAAGACAAGAGGACAAGACAATGGCACAGGAAAATTCGTTCGACATCGTGAGCAAGGTGGATATCCAGGAAGTGCGCAACGCCATCGATCAGGCGCTGAAAGAGATTCATCAGCGGTTCGACCTGAAGGACTCTCACTCGGACATCACCATGGAGGGTTCGGACGCCATCGAACTGACCTCGGCCGGGGAGTACAAGCTGGAAGCGGTCAAGGAGATTCTGGGGCAGAAGCTGGTCAAGCGGGGCGTCTCGCTGAAGAATCTGACCTACGAAAAGATGGAAGAAGCCTCCGGCAAGAGCGTGCGGCAGAAGATCAAGCTGCAGCAGGGCATCCCGATTGAAAAAGCAAAAGAGATTGTTCGTCTGGTGAAGGATTCGAAAAAGAAGGCGCAGGCCAGCATCCAAGGCGATACAGTCAGAATATCGAGCAAGGACCGCGACGAGTTGCAGGGGATCATCGCCCTGTTGCGGGGCAAGGAACTGGGCCTGGAATTGCAGTTTACCAACTACCGGACAAATTAACGGAATGTAACGCGGGTGCTGGCGCATCCAATGAGTACGCTGCGCAGGAAGAGCTGAGCGGCGCAGAACCAGACGAGTCGAGAACCGGAGAACCTTGAGCACATTGGCGATAGCGACGGCAAAAGAAGTATTCGATCTGCTGCGGGAAGATCTCGTGACGATCGAGCAGGAGTTGGGCAAGGACGCCGCTTCCGGGGTCACCACGATCACGGAGATCGCCGAGTACCTGCGCGGCGGCGGCGGCAAGCGCATCCGGCCTTCGCTGCTTTTGCTCTCCGCGCACGCTTTGGGCTACTTTGGCCCCGCCGCCATCCGGTTGGGCACGGTGGTGGAGATGGTGCACACCGCCACGCTGGTTCACGACGACATTATCGACGGCGCGGATCTGCGCCGCGGCCGGCCCTCTGCCAATACCACCTGGGGCAACGAGAAGTGCGTGCTGGCCGGCGACTGGCTCTACATGCAGGCCTTCAAGGTAGCGCTGGAAGAAAACAATCTGCGCGTGCTCGAGCTGCTGATCGGACTGACCCAGCAGATGGTCGAAGGCGAGCTGCTGCAGATTCAAAAGCTGGGCAAGGCCGTCTCCGAAGCCGAGTACTACGACCTGATCTTTCGCAAGACCGCCTGTTTGTTTGCCGTTTCCATGCGGCTGGGCGCCATTCTGGCCGGGGCCAGCGAGGCCGATGAGGCCAGCCTGGCAGCCTATGGCAAGAATGTGGGCCTGGCTTTCCAGATTGTGGACGACGTGCTCGACCTGACGGCTACGGAAGAAGTGCTGGGCAAGCCGGTGGCCAGCGACCTGCGCGAAGGCAAAGCCACCCTGGCGGTGATTCACTCCGACGACCACGGCACAGCGGCTGACCGGCAGGCCATCAAACGGGTTCTGGACGACCGCAGCTTTGAGCGGGTGAGCCGCGAACAGATTCAAGAGATCCTGGTCCGCAACGGCTCGGTGGAGTACGCCATGGCCGCGGCGGAGCGCTACGCCAAGCTATCGCGCGAGGCTCTGGCTCCCCTGCCCGACTCGGAGTTCAAGCGCGCCCTGCTCTGGCTGCCGGATTTTGTGGTGGCGCGGGACAAGTAACGGCCTGCGCGGCGGGATGCCGCGGATTGAGAAACGAGAAGGCCTGCGTGAAACTGCGCAGGCCTTCTTTATGCGTCCTGAACCACTGTTCCCTGATGGTAGATGGCCTTCCAGCCGTCCGGTGTCCTTTGCCATATGGCTGACCGCCGGGTAAGGCGCGCGCCCTCCTGGAGCAGCGTGTAGGTCAGCAGATAGGTATCCTCGCCCAGCCTGCGGCAGTAGAAGTCGCTCGTCTCCCACACCTCGGGGGGCGGAACCGAGGCGCGCTCCTCCAGCACATCCAGCACGAACTTGCGGGAGTAACGGCGGCCGGATGCCCCAACCTCCCAGAAATCGTCCTGAATCTGCTTCTCGAAATCGGATCGCAACGAGCCCAGTTCGGGACGATGGAAGATCGGCTCCAGGCTGGACAGTTCGGCGAGAACGTCTTTGAGTTCAGGGTCGGTGACGAGAGTGGGCTCCCATGCCTGGGGCCGCGATTCAATCGGACTCATGCGAACAGCATAGCGGAACGGGGCGCATCCGGCTAAAGCAGCTCTACGATGCTCTGGATTGAAATAGACTGCGCCTGGGCGACTTCGGAGAGAATTCCATGCAGTGTGCCCGTCTTCAATGGGTCGTGGTGTGGAACTGTAATGGAATGGGCAGGATACCCATCATGGATGAGCCGAATATGGCTTCCCTTCTGCCGGGTCACGACGTAGCCGAGGTGCTCCAAGGCACGGATCAGGCGGTCAGCGGAAACCCCGCGCGGCAGCTTCACGCAGCCTCAACGGCAATCAGCTCATCTTTGACAAAATGTAATTGGATGAGCTTGGGACGCTCGGTTGCATCTTCAAAGTGAAGGTTTGCCGCTTCAAGCACATTGCCGCGCAGGGCTTCCCAGCTATCGGCTTCCGTAAAGATCGAATGGCCAAGTGCCCGGGCCACGTAGCCGCCCTCTTCCGCTTCGCGTACCTCGAAGATCAGTTCCATGGAAGATAGAATAACGTGCTTTACTGCCTATTCCCCACAAAACGAGGAAAGGACGGAGAATCTGGCCGGGCAACCGCTGCTGCCTACTCGTTTCCCATCAGGGCGCGCAAGGCCGCGGCATACTGCTCCGGCAGGGGCTTTTTGTTCAACTGGTCGTCGCACACCACATGCACCGTCTCGCCCTCGGCTAGCAGCGTCGGTTCCTGCCCCTCGGGGGCTTTGCGCAGGATGCGGTAGGCGAACTTGAGCACCGAGCCGCGCAGCAGGGCGGGGCGGGTTTCAATCAGAATCTGGTCGTCGTAGCGGGCGGGAGCGCGGTAGCGGCATTTGGCCTCGACCACCGGCAGAATGCACTGGTGCTCGATTTCCAACTGGCTGTAGGCAAGGCCCAGGGCGCGCAGCAGTTCCACGCGGCCAATCTCGAACCAGACCAGGTAGTTGGCATAGTAGACGATGCCCATCTGGTCGGTTTCGGCGTAACGCACCCGCACTTCGGTAGTCACTGGCATCCGGCAAACTCTCTGAGAAGCAAGTGGTCAGTTTTCAGTGGTCAGTTGTCAGTCTCCCAACTGATCACTGACAACTGACCACTGACAACTGTATTTACGGCTTCAAGTGCGTAAAGATGGGCAGCTTGGTCACGTCGTTGAAGATGACGAAGGCGAAGAAGGCCATCAGCAAAACAAAGGCTGCCTGGTAGATGCGCTCCTTCACCTCAGTGCCGATGTCGCGGCGGATCACGCTCTCGATGAGCAGCAGCAGGATCATGCCGCCATCGAGGATGGGGAACGGCATCAGGTTGAGAATGCCCAGGTTGAGGCTGATTTCCCCGGCCAGGTAGAACTTGGAGTACCAGCCCTTCATTTCAGCCGCTTCACCGGCTACGCGGGCGATGCCCACCGGTCCGGAAAGCTGCGAAACGGAGACCTTGTGGGTGAAAATCCGCTCCAGCATCTGCACAATCAGCAGCGAGCCATCCGCGCAGAACGCACCGGACTTGGAAGCCGCTCTGGCCAGAGGGAGAGGGTCGTGGCGGAACGGAATCGGCACCGTGGCAAAGCCCAGCTTGTAGCCGGTGTCGAGCTTGGCCGGAGTGGCCGTCAGCGGAGCCAGCGTGGCTCCGTTGCGCACCACCACCAGCGAAATCGGCTTGCCCTGCCCCGCCTGCATGTAGGCCAGCAGGGTGGAAACGGTGTGGAAGGGATGGCCGTCCACGGTGAGGATGGCGTCGCCAGCGCGCAGGCCAGCCTTGGCAGCCGGGTTATCGGCCATGACTTCCTGAACGCCGATGGGACCGGGCATGAACTGGGGCAGCATGCCCGCCACGTCGTCGCCCTTCAACTCGGCGGGAACGGCAAGAGTGAGCTGAACCGTCTGCCCGCCGCGATCGACCGAAACCGGAACCGTCTGGTTGGGATCGAGGGTCATGCGGTTGGCGACCTGTTCCCAGGTGGGATTGTCGACCGTGTCAAAGCGGCGGATGACGTCGCCGGGCTCGATACCGGCCCTGGACGCAACGGAACCGGGCACCACCCACTCAACGGTGGTGGTCTTTACCTCGAAGGCGGGAACTTCGTTGATGAAGCCGAAGTAGATAATCATCAGCACGAAGGCCAGCACAAAGTTGGCCACCGGACCAGCCACGCCGATTAGCATGCGCTGCCAGCGGGGATGAGCGGTGAAAGCGGCAGGGTCGTCGACAGCATCCTCGCCGGGGTTTTCGCCGGTCATTTTGACAAAGCCGCCCAGGGGAAGCAGGCAGACCTTGTAGTCGGTGTCGCCGTATTTGATGCCGAACAGGCGCGGTCCAAAACCAAAGGAAAAGGCCTCGACGCGCACCTTGCAGAGCTTGGCGACGGCGAAGTGTCCGAATTCGTGGACGACAACCATCACGCCGACAAGGACGATAAAGGCAACGGCAGCAACTAGAAATTCATGCATAGAGGTACGGGTTTTCCTTGGGAACGGCTCTCGGGCGGACGGCTCCTGCCGGGTTTACGCCAGCAGGGCACGAGCTGTTTGACGCGCTTCCCGATCAGCGGCGAGCACCTCGGCGATAGTGGCGGGATGCGCCTCCGGCGTGGATGCAAGCACTCTCTCAATTGTACGCGGGATGCCCATGAACGGGATTTTGCGGTCCAGGAAGGCCTCGACGGCCACTTCGTCCGCGGCGTTGAGAGCGATGCAGTGGGCTCCGCCCTTTTCCGCGGCCTCATAGGCCAGGCGCAGGCAGGGGAAGCGCTCAAAGTCGGGTGGCTCGAAGTCCAGATGGCGCAGAGAGGCCAGATCGAAGGTCAGGTTGGAAGCCGGGCGCTCCGGATAGGCCAGGGCGTAGAGGATCGGCAGCCGCATGTCGGTAACGGAAATCTGCGCCAGGATGGACCCGTCCACATATTCGACCAGCGAGTGAACCGTGGACTGGGGATGGACCGTGACCCGAATCTGGCTTGCCGGCATGTCGAACAGGCGGCAGGCCTCGATGATTTCCAGCCCCTTGTTGAGCATGGAAGCGGAGTCGATGGTGATGCGGCGGCCCATGACCCAGGTGGGGTGCTTGAGCGCCTGCTCCGGTGTGATGTTCGCAAACTGGTCGAGCGGCAGCGCGCGGAACGGCCCGCCGGAAGCGGTGAGCCAGATGAACTTGACCTCCGAGTGCGCGCCCACCCGCAGGCACTGGTGGACGGCGTTGTGCTCGCTGTCGATGGGCAGGATGGGAACGTTGTGCTCTTTGGCGGCGCGGGTCAGAATCTCGCCGGCGGCCACCATGCACTCCTTGTTGGCCAGGCCCAGCGGCTTACCGGCCAAAATGGCGGCGTGGGTAGCTTCCAGGCCGGAAACGCCCACAATGGCTGAAACCACAAAGTCCGCATCGGGCAGGGTGGAGCAGACGACCGTGCCTTCCGTGCCGTACACCACGCGGATTCCGGTGACGCCGGCCTGAAGCAGGCGGGCGGAGAGCTGCCCAGCCAGTTCTTCGGTGGCCAGCGAAACCACCTGCGGCCGCCAACGAACGGTCTGCGCAAAGGCGACTTCGAGGTTGCGCCCGGCAGCCAAAGCAACAACGGAATAGCGCTCGGGGAACTGTTCAACGATAGAAAGGGTGCTTGTGCCTATGGAGCCGGTGGAACCGAGAATAGCGAGTCGTTTCAAGGTATTTGCAATGTCCGTGGTTCGCGTAGAACCTGTTTCAAAAACGCGTTTCAATCAAGCCACTCCAGGTAAAAGAGCGGAGAGCGTCAGAACCGCTGGTGAATAAGCAGAGCGTACCACAGCACCGGAGCGGCCAGGAGCAGGGCGTCAACGCGGTCGAGAACTCCGCCGTGCCCGGGCAGCAGCGAGCCGGAGTCCTTGACGCCGGCGGAACGCTTGAGCGCGGACTCGGCCAGATCGCCCACCTGGGCGGCCACATTCACCACCACGGCCAGCACCAGCCAGTACCAGGCTTCCTCGGGAAAGGAGAGCTTGGCGGAGTTCCACTGTGCCAGTTGTGCGGCCAGCCCGAGCAGAACGCCGGTAGCCAGCAGACTGCCTGCGACAGAGCCCAGCGAGCCTTCCCAGCTTTTGTTGGGGCTGATGGTGGGCGCCAGCTTGTGGCGGCCCCAGGTGCGGCCCACATACAAGGCAACCGAGTCTCCTGCCCATACTGAGCACAAAAGAAAGGCGATCAGCGAAGGGCCATTGGGCAGTTCGCGCAAGGCGGCCAAAACCATCAGGGTGAGTCCGGTATAAAGGAGGCAAAAAACCGCAATGGCAGCGTCGGCCATGACCCGCTCGATGGGGGAGCGGAATGTGCAGTAGACTAGCAGCGCCAGGCTGAGGATGCCAAAGATGGCGGTGATCTCGTCGGGCCACTCATAAACGCCGAAGAAAAGCACCGCAATGGCCACCAGCACCGCAACGCGCGACGGCTTGGCGCCTCCCTGCTCGGCCATGCCGAGGAATTCCCAGGCAGCCAGCATGGCTACCCCGGCAGTCACCAGAGTGAACAGCCATCGCGGCCCCAGGAATACCAGAGCCAGAACCAGCGGAATGAGAACAAGAGCTGTAAGGATGCGTTTCATGCCAAGGCTGAGGATACACCGCGAGGGGTGGGATTAGGGACGGCTGCTATGGTTTCAGGCCACGGATTCTGCTTCAGTTGGCCACGATATTGACTCGTTCGGCCTCTTCGTCCACTTCGCCGGAGGCTTTGCCCAGGCCGCCGAAGCGGCGCTCCCGGCCCTGAAATTCGGCGATGGCTTCCAGCAGGTTGATGCCGCGGAAGTCTGGCCACAGGCGATCGGTGACGAAGATCTCGGTGTAGGCTACCTGCCAAAGCAGATAGTTGGAGAGGCGCATCTCGCCGGAGGTGCGGATGAGCAGGTCGGGGTCGGGCATGTGCGCGGTGTAGAGATGGCGGTGAATATCTTCTTCGCTGATGCGGTCCGGGCTGATGTGCTTGAGCTTCATCTCGGCGCAGAGAGCGCGGAACGCGTCCACCAGTTCGGAGCGCCCGCCGTAGTTCAGGGCCAGGGTCAGAGTGGTTCCGGTGTTGCTGGCAGTTGCTTCCTCGGCCCAGCGCATCTTGTCCTGCACCTCGGGAGGCAGTTCATGAATGCGGCCGATGTACTGCATGCGGACATTGTTGTCGTTCATGCGCTGCACATTGGTCTCAAGATACGTCTTGAGCAGGCGCATGAGGAAGCTGACCTCGGCACGGGGACGGCGCAGGTTATTTTCCAATGAAAAGGCATAGAGAGTGAGCCAGGGCAGGCCGATGCGCGAGGCGGTTTCCGTCACCAGTTGCACACTCTTGGCGCCCTGCTGATGGCCGATGAAGCGCTTCATCGAGCGACTGCCGGCCCAGCGCCCGTTGCCGTCCATGATGATGGCCACATGCTCGGGCATGCGCTCGGGCTTGAGCGTCGCATAAACAGCGCGCTCTTCGGGAGTCAATTCATCAATGCGCAGCGTGCCGGATGGATACAAGGAACTCGCCTCTTCGTTGCTTTCGCGGCTGCAAGGGCCAGTGAAGCATCCCAACCAGGGTGCCTATAGATTGAGGGATGCCTGCGGATTGAGCCAGGGTTGCATCGAGGGGGCTGTCTGCCTGCCCGAAACGTCCCGGCCGTGGAATTCCTGCTTCGGCCGAAACCGAAGTACAGCACCCACGAAGTTAGCATAAGCGCCCGGACGGAGCTATTGCCAGCATACAAGGCGAAAGACTCTGCGAAAAGCAGAGCCGGGAGGTGCGGGGACTACCGGCAAAGGCAGTCCCTGAGCGCGGAGCAGCCACGCCCGCCCGAACTCGCCTGCGCAAATCCGCATGACCGGGCGCTACGCGGTACGGCGGCGGCCCGATGCAGCATCGCGCACCGAGCCGTAGACCAGCGTCCGGTGCAGCGAGTCAAGATGCGGCAGCAAGGCGGCCAGTTCCGCCAGGAACGGATCGGCAAGAATGGCGGCCACCTCTTCGTCGCGGCGGCTGCGTGCATCGCGCACCAGTTGGCACACGTCCACTTCGAGGGCCGCGGCCAGCCGTTCCAGGGAACCCAGTGTGGGAATCGCCTTGCCGTTTTCGATTTTGGAGATGTAGGTGCGGGGGACCTGCATGCGGCCTGCCAGTTGCCGCTGGCTGAGGTGGCGGGCCTTGCGAATTTCGCGCACCTGTCCGGCAACCTGCAAACCCGCCTCGGCCGAAGCCGGAACAGGCGGACTGACCACCAGTTGCGGGGTCAGAACGACAGGCTCCTCAACGTCCAGGGGCTTGTGGCATTTTCTGCAAAGGGAGTTGGTGGTTCGGAACTGCACCAGGCTGCAGTAATCACAACGCACTACTTCACGTGTTTCCACGCTGACCAGGGTCGTAGCCATAGGCTGTGTGCGGAGCGCCAGAGCAGGATCTCCGGGGTACTTCTCAGTACCACGATATTTGTTACTCTCGGGCGAATGAACCATAATTGTCAAGTAGAAACTTGGGGTCAAACCCAAGTTTCTCCCATCATACCCAAGAAACCCTGAAGAAAAACGAACCGAATTGATCAACAGGAGAACAAAAAATGTGGATGGGCGTTCAATCCGGACCGTGCTATGGCAGAGAGCAGGCCTGGCAGTTGCTGACCGAGTGGACCCTGAGCGAGAGCCTGCGCAAGCATGCGCTGGCTGTGGAGGTCTGCGTGATGGCCTGCGGCCAGGCAGAAGCCGACCGGCTGGGACTGGGCGGCGACGAACGCGCCGCCATGATGCAGCTCTACTCCACCACTGCCCTGCTGCACGACTTTGACTACGAACGCCATCCCACGGCAGAAGAACATCCCTTTGTGGGCGTGCGGGAACTGGAACGGCTGGGCTGGCCGTTGGAGTTGCGCACCGCCATCCTGGGCCATGCGCAATACTCCGGCGTGCCGCGCGTTTCGCATTTGGCCAAGGCTCTGTTTGCCTGCGACGAGTTGTCCGGCTTTTTGACCGCCTGCGCGCTGGTCAAACCCAGCAAGGCGATCGCGGAAGTCGAAGTGCGCAGTGTGCGCAAAAAAATGAAGGACAAGGCTTTTGCCCGCGGCGTGAACCGGACGGACATGATCCAGGGAGCAGAGGAACTGGGCGTGGATCTCGATGCCCACATCGCCTTCTGCATTGAGGCAATGAAGCAGCGGGCCGCCGAATTGGGGCTCTGAAAAGTCAGGTTCGAAAAGTTGCATCGCCCGCGCGGGCATGAAAACATGAACGCACTCCAACGCGCTCGAAAGGCCCCTATGCCCAATCTGGAAGGAACCATGCCCGAGCCCAAGAACCGGCAGCGGGTAGCCCGGCAGCGCACCATCCATACTCCGGCCGAGCGTGAAGAGAAAAAGGACAAGAAGCCGAAGCTGCCGAAGCAGGGCTGGATCAGTTGGTGGCCGGTGGCCGCGGGAATTGCGCTGGGCCTGGTTGGGCCGCAGTTGCGCGACCTGCTGGCCCCCTACGCTCCCTGGAGCATGCGGCTGGTGTATCCCTTCGTTTTGCTGGCCTCGCACAAGGAGATAGGGCTGAGCGACGAGTTGGCGCTGATGCTGCCCCAGGCCATGTTGTTCGCGCAGTTCCCGCTGGAAGGCCTCGCCGTCAAATTCATGCTCGGCCGCGGCTTGAAGGTCTCCACCGCCATCGGCCAGATGGTTTCTGTCCACATGGTCTGCACCCTGGTGCTGTGGCTGGTGGCCGGCGCGGCGGCGTAAAAGTACAAGCACATGACAAGCGGCCAAGATTCACCGCTTTTTATCGGGAAGCTGCGCTACGATGTACAGTTCCGCTGTGGCGCAGCTCGCGCGGTCTTCAGCGGAAGGAGATCGAGATGACCCGCTATAACCACATCCTGACCCAGTCTGCCAATGGAGTGAAAACCATCACGCTGAACCGCCCGGACAAGCGCAATGCCCTGAGTCCGGCATTGATCGAGGAACTGACAAAGGCGCTGCACGAGGCGGAAACCTGCGGCTGCGGCGTGGTGATCCTGACCGGGGCCGGTTCGGCTTTTTGCGCCGGGCTGGACATGGAACACCTGGAAACGGTGAAGGCGCACACGGCCGCGGAGCACCGGCTGGACTCGGAAAACCTGGCGCGAGCGTTGCGTGCGCTCTACGACTTTCCCAAGCCGATCATCGCCGCCGTCAACGGCCCGGCCATCGCCGGCGGCATGGGGCTGGCCACCATTCCCGACTTCACGCTGGCCGTTCCGGAAGCCAAGTTCGGCTATACCGAGGTGCGGGTGGGCTATGTGCCGGCCATTGTGGCTTCGTTCCTGACGCGGCAAGTGGGAGAAAAACGCACACGGGAGCTGCTGCTGACGGGCCGGCTGATGAAGGCGCAGGAAGCGCTGCAACTGGGTCTTGTGACGCAGATTGTGTCCGCCGAGGAACTGATGCGGTCGGCGCAGGCGCTGGCCCAGACGCTGCTCGTGAACAGTCCTCAGGCCATGCAGGCGGTCAAGCAACTGCTTTCAAAGCACGCCCGCCGGAGACTGGACGAGGAACTGGAGGATGCCATCGAGGTGAATACCTTGCAGCGCTCGACCGCGGACTTCAAAGAGGGCGTGCAGGCGTTCCTGGAGCGCCGCCGCCCCTGCTGGCCGAGCCTGAGCGACAGAGCGTAGTAGTAACAGGCTTTTCATACAAATCGTGATTCGAGTCACCGCCAGCGACAGCAGCCATCTGCAATTCTGAAATTGATCGCCCAAAAGGAAAAATCAATGAAGAATATTGCAGTTTTGACAAGTGGAGGAGACGCTCCTGGAATGAACGCCGCAATTCGTGCGGTGGTCAGAACAGGGTTGGCTAGCGGATTGACGGTGTGGGGCGTTTATCAGGGCTATTCCGGACTGATTGAAGGCAACTTCAAGAAGCTGGGAGCGCGCGACGTGGGCAGCATCATCCAGCGTGGCGGCACCATTCTGGGCAGCGCGCGCTGCGCCGAGTTCCAAACCGAGGAAGGCCGCGAACTGGCCATTCGCCGCATGAAGGGCGCCGGCATTGAGGGCCTGGTGGTAATCGGCGGCAACGGATCGCAGACCGGCGCCAACGCGCTGAACAAGATGGGATTTCCCGTGGTCGGCGTGGCCTCCACGATCGACAACGATCTCTATGGCTCGGATATCACCATCGGAGTGGATACGGCGCTGAACATCGCGCTGGATGCGCTCGACAACCTGAAGGTCACGGCCTCGTCGCACCGCCGGGCCTTGCTGGTGGAAGTGATGGGCCGCAAGTGCGGCTACCTGGCGCTGATGGCGGGCGTCGCCGGCGGAGCCGAGGGCATTGTGCTGCCGGAGATTGAGGTTGTGCCGGAGCAGTTGGCCGAACGCATTCAGGACGGCTACGAACGTGGCAAGCCGCACGCCATTGTGGTGGTGGCCGAGGGCGCCAAGTACAACGCCGAGGGCCTCTGCAAGTACTTTGAGGAGCACGACCTTCTGCTGGGCTACGAGTTCCGCTCCACGGTGCTGGGCTATGTGCAGCGCGGCGGCGTGCCCACCTGCAACGACCGGCTGCTGGGCACACGGCTGGGTTCCGAGGCCGTCGACCAGATCGTCGCGGGCAACATCGGCGTGCTTGTGGGCATCCACGGAGGCGAGATCATTACCACTCCGCTGGAGGAAGTGGTCAAGGGCCAAAAGCCGCTGGATCCCTGGTTCCTGAAGGCCGCCGACATGCTGGCGCGGTAACGCTTCTTCAAGCAGTCACGAAACTCGCGCCTTGTAACAGGGCACGACTTCAGTCGTGCCGCAAACGCACCAATCAGAACTCCGGCTTTAGCCGCTGCGGAATCGCAAATAGTTGAAAATAAGAACCGCAGGGGCTAAAGCCCAAAATAGTTTTGTTGCTCTTTTGGCACGACTGAAGTCGTGCCCTATTACAGAGCGGCATTTTCTAGCAGCCAGTAACGCCGTGCCCCTGCAGTATTTCAACTCCTACCAGTCTTCTCAATAGCCTATTCAGCCCAGCGGTTTCGTGGCCCTGAGTTGGGCCACGATAACCGCCGCGGCTTCGCGCGCCTCGTCGCCCTTGTCAGGAGGAAAGCTGATGGCGCCCACGCGGGCATGGCCGCCCCCGCCGTAGCGCTCGCACACCTTGGCCAAGTTCACCATTGTCTCCGGATCGACCTTGGTCCAGGGGTTGGAGCCCACAGAAACCTTGGTGCGGAAGCTGGATTTGGACAAGCCGATGGAGTACACGGCGTTGGGATGCAGGTAGTAGGGGATGAACTTGTTGAACCCCTCCAACTGGTGATCGGTAATGTCGAAGAAGATGGTGCCGTCGCGCTCTTCGCTGCGCTCGCGGATCAACTCAATGGCCTGAGCATGGCGCTCCATCAGGGGCGGCAGCAGGCTGGCCACAAAAGGCTGGCTGAGCACCTCGGCCAGCGACATCTCCGTAAGTAGCGGAATGAGCCGCGGAATGAAGGCCGGGTCCTGGGACGCCTCGATGATCAGCGTCAGCTTCATGGCCGGAGCCGGCATTTCGACGGCCGACTCGGGACTCTCATAGAGCGCGCCGTCCACAATGTTGGCCCAGTGGATCAGCTCCGCGACCGGCTTGGTATCGAATCCGAACTTGGTCGAGGCGATGTGGGCCAGAAAGCTGGTGCAGGAGGTGTAATTGGGATCGAAGAACTTTTGCCCCGGAGGAGGCGTGTTCTGCTGATAGTCCAGAAAGCTTTGACGGTCTGCGTCGGTGAGGAAGGCCGACAGGTGGTGATCGAACCACCACGTAATTTTGGGCGAGGCGGAGTATTTGAAGTCGACGATGGCGTTCTCGTCGCCGCCAAATTCGCTCTCGTCAAACAGCGCTCCGGCGCGGTGAACCAGGCCGTGATATTCATAGCTGGCGCCGGCGCCGATGCACTCGCGGTGGAAGCGCGTGAACAGGGAGGCTGAGCAAGCTCCGTCGAAACATTTGTCGTGGTAGAAGACGCGAACCCGCAAAACCTGAGTTCCCCCTGGCAAGAAAAATTGAAGAACCGGAACTGTTAAGCATCAAGGGCGCAGCCTCTTGTGTCAAGGCGGGCGCGGGATTCTCCGACTTTCAGGCGGTCCACTGTTCATTTGCGGACGGCCGGTTTCAAATCCGAACAGCAGCATTCTGCCCCCTGCTGCCGATGTATGCGTAAGCTGTTTGCAATCAGCGCCTCGTCAGGCCAGTCGTTTGGCCGCTCACATGCACTTCTTTCTGGCGTGTTCTCAACGGCAAAATCGTCGTAGACTCGGAGTTCCAATGCAAACCCTGCTTCAGGATCTGCGTTACGCAGTACGGCAGTTGCGGAAGTCACCCGGCTTCACGCTGGCCGCGATACTCACGCTGGCCATCGGCATCGGCGTCAATACAGCGTGTTTCAGCAGCATGGACGCGGTGGTTCTGCATCCGCTGGCCGTGCCCCAGTTGGACCGCGTGGTGACCGTTGCCGAACAGCAGCAAAGCGGCGGCTACAAACCGGTGACGCTGGCCAACTTCGAGGACTGGAACCGCCAGAGCCGCTCGTTTGAGGCCCTGGCGGTGCGCACCGGCCTGGATATGAGCCTCACCGGGGCGGGCGATGCCGCGCAGGTTCGCACGGCGCTGAGTTCGGCTAGCTTTTTCAACGTGCTGCGCGCCCAGCCGCTGTTGGGCCGCGTCTTTCTTGAGAGTGAATGCCAGCCGGGCCGGGACGCCGTCGCTGTGCTGAGTTACGGATTCTGGCAACGGCGCTTTGCCGGCGAGCCCGGCGTGCTGGGCCGCAAAATCGAGCTGAACCAGCGCATCTACACCGTGGTCGGCGTCATGCCGAAAACCCTCCAGTACCCCTCGGACACCGACGTCTACCTGCCCTTTGCGCCCACTCCGGCGCTGCTCGCCGACCGCGGCACACATAGCTACCTGGTGACCGGCCGCCTGCGCGAGGGAATCACAGTCAGACAAGCCCAGGCAGAAATGCGCATCCTGGCCGAACGCTTGGCGAACGCCTACCCGGCGACCAACATGGGGTGGTCGATCAAGGTGGAGCC
>CAVZNE010000182.1:0-11734 GCA_963776445.1 Terriglobales bacterium | reverse complement strand
GGACGCGTTGGGCGATAGCCGGAAACGGCGGCACGAGGCGCAAAGCCCAAGGGGCCTGCGGACGAGCGAATGCGTCGGACATGAGTTGCTCCACGCTAAACTATCGGCACTCCGGCGCCGGAGCATAAGGGCAACCGGCGATTTTGGCTCCCGTTCAGGCCCTCCTGCTGCGCCCGGCCGCCCCGCCGTGAGCCGAATTCACCCCAATCGCGCGCCCTCGCGCCTGCCGCCCCTCCGATTCCTCCGAATGCCCCCCGTTGACAACTTCTCTCGACTCGGCGTATATTTGCTAACATACTGATCTCTCAGTGATTTGCTAGTAGTTTTGCGCATGGTCCTATTCACTCGATTCTCCGGGGTTAACGAAGCTCGCCCGTTCCCAGCTTTGTTGAGCCTGTCACAACCTCCGCGAGCCTGGCGACTATCGGTGAATCAGTGACTGGCGGAGGCGTAATGGCCGTAGATCGTCGCCTGGTGCGGCCCTGTGCAGGTGCCGAAGTGGCTCGATCAGGGGGTACTTCTGGCCTACATCTACCTGGGAGCGGCGGTGCTCTTTGCCGCGACGGGTTCGGCCTGGATCATCTGCCGCTACGACCCGTTCGTGGGCCTGTTCCCATGGACCTTTGTCCAGTGCCGCGATGCTGGCCCTCAGCGCGGGTTTCCTCGGCGTTGGGTTGTTCATCGGCCGGCCTTACTGCCGCTGGCTCTGCCCCTACGGGGCGTCCTGTCGCTGCTGGAATTGCGGGTCTCTTGGCGACATCTGCGGATTCCGCCCTTGCAGTGCGTGCAATGCCGGCTGTGCGAACACGCCTGCCCCATGGCGCCATCCGGCGGCCCACCATTCCGCCCTTTCGCCCGGCGAGCGCACGGCAGGCCCGGCAACGTGTTGTGGGCGAAGTCCTTCCCAGAATAGCTTGATGCGATCCGTCAAACGGCTGACGCCCTCTGCTTGTCTAGTGGCCACTATTTGATTCTTCCCCGGCATAGGTTCCCGATCTCGCTGCTTTCTTCGAACCGAGTGCATGGAACTGCATACTTATCGCCACGTTCCTGTATTTGCATTCTCAATGGCGTATTGTCTAAAACTGCATTTTCTCGATATCCTGATAAGCGCTCACAATCTTGTTGCGAAGCTGCATCATCAACTGAAAGGATACGTCTGCCTTTTCGACTGCGATCATGACCGAACTCATGTCGGCGTTGCCACCATTGAGCAGGCTGCCAATCTGTTGTTCGGCGCCGCTGTTCAGAGTGTTTGCTTGTTGCAGCGCATTGGTTAGTATGCCGCTAAAACTTCCCTCTGCATTTGCCGGCTCTACCGGTGACAGGTTAGGAAGCGAATTGATTCCGCCAATGGCGCCAAGGCCTGAAATCGGGCTGCTCATGTTTGAATACCCTTCTAGCTCTTGAGAATGTCGATGGATTGCTGGATCATCTGCTTGGCCGCGGCCACTGCCGACGCATTCAATTGATAGGAGCGCACGGAACTCATCAAGTCCACCATTTCTGTAACCGGATTGATCGCTGGATAAGCAACGTATCCATCCTTGTTTGCGTCTGGATTGCCTGGTTCATAGCGCATCACTGGCGGCGTCGGGTCATCGACTACTTCGGAGATTTGCACGCTGCCGGGAACGGGCCCGCTTGAACTGTTGGTGCTGGCAAGTGCGAGCCGAAAGGACGAAGAGCCTGACGACCGGAAGACGACTTCTCTGCGCCGAAACGGTCCGCCCGCTTCGGTGTGAGTCGTCTCGGCATTCGCCATGTTTGCGGCGGTAATCTCGGAGCGCTGACGTTCGGCTGACAACGCAGATCCACTGATGGCTAGTGAGTCGAAAAGATTCATGATTGACCTCCTCCGCTGATGGCGCTGAGTATTTGATGAAATTGGTGTTTTACCAACTGAACGCCGATCTGATATTGCAGTTGCGTCTCCGCCATCAGCAGTCCCTCGCGGTCCAGGTTCACATTGTTGCCGTCTGGCCGCTCCATCAGACCCTGAACTTCTCGTACTACAGGATGCATCTGTGCGGTTACGATGCCGTCTTCTGACTGGCTCGCCGTCCCGTTCATGGCCCTTTTCAGCTCGCCTTCAAAGTCAATGTCTACCGTGTGGTAACCCGGGGTATCGACATTGGCCATGTTGGCAGAGATTGCCTGTTCGCGGCTCGTGGTCAGCTTTAGATAGCTTTCCAGTGTCGAGAGTAACGGTACAGTCTGCGTCACGCATACCTCCTTGGGGGGAGTCCATACTCCCTGATCTTGTTTCGCATTGTCCGCAGGCTAATGCCTAACATCTCCGCTGCGTGGGTCCGGTTCCCGTGGGTCAGAGCGAGTGTGTTTTCGAGGTGCATTTTTTCAAGAACGCATATTGGAATTCCAGGTGCGGGCATGGCTTGTGGTGCGGGTTGCTCTTTCCCAAACGGATGAAATTCCTTGTCGAAGCATGCCGCGTCAATAAGGTCGCCCTGGTGCAAAGAGAGAACGCGGCGCATGAAGTTTGAGAGTTCCCGGATGTTGCCGGGCCAATTGAAACTCTGGAGCCTCTCAATAAAGCTCGGATCGAGCATCGGCGCCGCACAGTCAATTTCGAGCGCGAACCGCTCTGCAAAGTGCCTGGCCAAAGCTGGAATGTCCTCCAGCCGCTCGCGAAGGCTGGGAATTGAAAGAGGAATCACGTTCAGCCGATAGTACAAATCGCTGCGGAAGCGCCCCTGCTCCACCATCGCGCCAAGGGATGCGTTGGTCGTAGCAATGACGCGAATGTTGACATGAATGGAGCGCGTATCGCCGACCCTCTCGAACTCGCGCTCCTGCAGGATTCGCAGGAGCTTGGGCTGCATGTTCAGCGGCATCTCGCCAATTTCGTCGAGGAGCAGTGTGCCGCCGTCCGCCTGTTCGAACTTGCCAGCCTTGGCTGCATTGGCCCCGGTAAAGGCGCCCCTGGCATGCCCAAAGAGCTCGCTTTCAAGAAGGGATTCCGGCACGGCCGCACAGTTTACGGCGACAAATGGCTTGCGGCTTCGGTTGCTGGTTTGATGGATGAGCTTGGCAAGCAGTTCCTTTCCGGTGCCGCTTTCAGCTTCGATCAATACATCGGCATCCGTGCTTGCCGCTGCACGGGCGCGTTGAAGCGTCTGCAATAGCAATGGAGAGCGGCCAATGATTCCGCAGTTGCCCGCGACTTCATTCTCGGGATTTTTATGAATCTCGTTCGCGGCCGGCTTTTTGTTCATCCGCTCCATCACGCGTGCGGCCGCAGACTGAAGCTGCTCAAACGAAACAGGCTTCGTCAGATAATCGAACGCCCCGCCGCGCATCGACGCGACTGCTTCAGGAACACTCCCGAATGCGGTGAGAAGAATGACTGCGGTGGTGGGCGAGGTCTTCTGGACTGAGCACATCACTTCAAAGCCATCGCCATCCCGCATGCGAATGTCGGTCACTACCAGGTCGTAGCTTGTAAGCTCGCAAGCCCGCTCTGCATCACGAACTCCACTTGCCGTTTCGACGCGCCATCCGTGACGAAGGAAATTGGCCCGCAATGCTGTGCGCATGCCAGGTTCATCGTCGACTACCAGTACAGAGGAGTTCCTGCCGTCAGAAGAAAGGTTGTTCATGGCGTGCCCAGTTCTTGTTGGAGTACCGGGAAATAGAGCGTGAAAAGACTGCCGGAGTTGATGCGGTTGGAGGCGGAGATCCGGCCACCGTGTTGTTTCATGAGCCGCGCGCAAACTGCCAGCCCCAGTCCCGACGTATCTCCGCTCCCGCTGAAGCCAGGCTCGAAGATGTGGTCAATCTGGTCAGGCCGGATGCCGCAGCCGGTGTCGGAAAATTCGACCATGACCTGGCCGCGATCGTTGCCGCAGTACTCATCGTTTGCTGCACTGTGGTCAGACCGAATCGATACCGAAACGCTGCCGCCCGCAGGCGTATGACGAATTGCATTGGAAATCAGGTTGAGAGCGACCTGCTGCAGTGCGCTTTCGTTGCCCATCACCTGTATAGAATCGTCACCGGCCAGGTATTCCAGTGAAACCTCTGCCTGATTCGCAATCGGCTGAATAAAACGGATTGCGTTGCCTATCATTTCAGACAGCGCAACCGGGACAAGCGTCAGCGCACCGGATCCATGGAAGCTCAGTACATTGTTTACGGTTCCGGAGAGCGATCGTATCCCGGCGCGCAAATTGGATACCCACTCGCCGCGATTGTCTCCATCCTGCTCTATCAATTCTGCAAACAACTCCAGGCTCGCTAATGGGTTTCTAATTTCATGGGCAAGAATTGTGGTGATCCCTGCCAGCGCCAGCGCATTGCGCCCAGCTTCGCGCTCCTCTTCTGCCTGTTTCTGAGCAGTTATGTCCCGCAGAATCAATATCGTTTTGTCAGGCTCCCGTCTCTGGGCCGATTGATGAAATAGCCTCCGGTTGCGAACCTCGATCCAGCGCTTTTTTGCTGAATCGCGGACACAGAACTCCTGTTCCGAATCGCTGCAGGATGCGTTTTCGTAAGGTGCTTCGAGATGAATGCCGCTGATTTCGGATATCTGCAGTAAGGTTTTCGGCGATCCCTCGCCGAAATGCGCTTGACCAAATCCAAGCAGACGCCTGCTCTCCGGATTGATCATCGATATCTGGCCATCGCGATCCAGAACCAGCACTCCGCAAGGCATCGAATCCACGATCTGCTGCAGATCCTGCCGCATGCGCTCGATCTCTGCCAGGCTGGTGTTCAGTGCTGCATTCCGCTCTGTCAACTCCAGACCAAGCTCGGAAACTTCCTCCTGCAGCTTGCGGTAGGAATTCTCCAGTCGTGAAGCCGCCGCGATGAATTCAGAGAATTCGCCGGCCAGAAGCGCCGCACTACTGGCCGGCGTCTCCGATTCGTGCTGCGAATCCTTCAGTTGATGGGACAGTCTATCGATCTGCCATTCATCCACTCGTATATGGAGATGTTCTTCGCTCCGCTGAGGGGCGGGCGAAGTATTTATTGGTGCGAGATGAGAACTAGGCAGCATCTGCCTATTGAATATGCACGATGATGGCCAACCTGATTTGCTGCAGCCGTGGAAATCAGGTGCAGGCGCAAGACGGCTCTGCAGAAGACGAAGCAATAGTCGATGCCGAAGGATGACGGGATCGAACTCTGCGACTATAAAATAATGTGCTGAGCTTGGATCTCCTGCATTTCGCCAGCAACGATGCTGGATCGCTCGATCACGTTGCGCAATTCTCGCACGTTCCCCGGCCAGGCATGCTGCTTCAGTGCCTCGAGAGCTCCCGCGCTCAGGACTGCGTCAGGACTGTACCTTGCCAGAAAAGCTTCGGAAAGTTCTTCGACATCTCCCATGCGCTCACGCAAGGGTGGCAACTTGATCGGGAAAATCGCGATGCGATAATACAAGTCCTCGCGGAACAAATGTTTCTTGACAAGGCTCAATAGATCGGCGTTTGTCGCGGCCACCACCCGGACATCCACCTTCAGATTGTCATTGCCGCCAATGCGCTGCACCTCGCCCTGCTCAAGAAAGCGCAATATCTTGCTCTGCAGAGTGAGCGGCATATCGCCAATCTCGTCAAGAAAAAGTGTCCCCTTATGCGCAGCGTGGATGCGGCCTATACGCGACTGGACAGCGCCGGTGAATGCACCCTTCACATGTCCAAACAGTTCGGCTTCGAGAAGAGCCTCGGGAATCGCAGCGCAGTTTATCACGACATATGGCTGCTTCTGACGCGGGCTTATGAGATGGATTGCCTGCGCAATCAGGTCCTTGCCGGTGCCGCTCTCCCCCGTCACTAGAACCGTCGTATCCCGGCGAGCGACCATGTGGGTCAGCTCATAGACCCGCCGCATCGGATCGGAGCTTCCAATCATCCCGCGAATGCCAACTCGATCGTCATTGCACGCCCGCATGCGGTGCAGTTGTTCTGTTGAAATGGAATTGAACGGCGCACGGCCATCGCCATAAAGCATCTCCATCAGTTGCGATGAAAGCATGGTGGGCGATGAGGAGCCAAGAACAAGCTGACCGGTATGCGAGTTTACTGAGAGGATCTGTACATTGGGGAACTCCTCATGGACCAGAGCGCTAAACTCTGTGGCCTCAAGATCGGGAAGCAGAGGATCGAGCAAGAGAATCTCGCTCGGACCTTCTTGCAGACACTCAAGCGCTTCGGCGCCACTGGCGGCTTCGGTTAGATTCCAGCGGTCCTGATTGAGCTTCTGTCGCATCTCCCGGCGGAGCCTGCCGTTGGGGCTCACCAGCAATACGCCGGTTGCAGGGCTTTCGTCTACGCGAAATTTCGGGCATGAAGATGCAGGCATATTTCAACTTTCAGGAATTTCCGGGGGTATCGTGGTTTTGATTGACTATAAATACCCTATCAGTTGCGATGCTCAGGCTGCACATGCTGCTTGTACGGCCCATAACTTCTGCAACAGTTCGAGCCGCAATGCGTCCAAAGAGCATGGAGAAGAGGAACGCCCGCAGATTGCCGGATGCGGTGTTAAATGAACGCCGGCGGCGTGCAGTGAAACGGCGCGAGGCCTGAGTCTCGGTGCGTGAAACGGCACGGCAGTGTGAACTGTCAACACACACGGTTGTCGAGGCGCACATGGCGTATCGGCAGGGCGGTTGGGCTGCGGTGAAGGTCAGGCGCACGGGGCGGTAGAGGGCTGCTGCTTTGTGGGCCATGACCATGCTCCTTTCCTGCGGGTAGGATGGAAGCACCGGTTGGCTGGAATGAAGAGAGAACAGTCAGGAGCAGCGGGAGGTAGCGGCGGGCAGCCGCAGGCCAAAAATGTTAAAGTGGATCGCTTTATCCGTCTAAGTGCTTGATTCTAAAATACTTGGTGCCGAAGAAGGGACTCGAACCCCGGCATCTTGGAACCCTTTGAAATCAAAGCCACTTAGAGGCATAAGCCATTGATAGGCTTATGGTTACATCTGCTCTTCATTCCAGCCGTTGCCAGCCGCTTCCAGTCGCTGACAACCCCAATTTACACCAAAAGTAGTAACAAATAGTAACAAACATATGCGAGCATCCGTATATGTTATCGTTCCGAAGGCTCGCTATACCTCCTTTCCCTGATCTCGAGAACCTTGGGTCCCTCCGTGGAATGGCCAGCTCAAGACGCAATCATGGTCCGGAGCGACCGCTTCACGTTCCGTCCAATGAAGCGTGCGAATGGCTTTATGTCACTGTCGAGACTCGCTGCGTCCAACGCGTTCAAATAGTCGCCGCGCTCTTCCGTGCGAATCACGGTCCATGGGTATCCACCTGAAGCCAGCATCACGTTCATCACAAATCGAGCCATTCGGCCGTTGCCGTCGGGATACGGATGGATGTATCCGAACATCCAGTGCCCGAGAACAGAACGGACAGCGGAGCTCTCCTCTGCTTCGAGCAAATCGAAGAGTGCGGGCATGGCATCGCGGACCGCCTCCCAGCGCGGGGGAACGTAGCGTGACGTGCGCAGGTACACCGGCATGTTCCGGTATCCGGCAAGGGCCCCGGGCTCAATCAAGCCCGCCCTGACGCAGGGTTGGAAGAGCTCGCGATACCACTCCTTATGCGTATCACGAGCAATAGCGGCGGCATCGCCCCCTGCCATGATTTGCGCAACGGTGCTCTTCACTGCCTGGAAGGCTTGCCAATATCCACGCGCGGCCAACGCATCGCGACTCTTCTTGTCCTGCTCGTCGTGGTCTGGGTCCCAGTCGCCTTGCCGTACCTTGTCAATCAGCTCCGGCGTGACTGAATAGCCTTCAATCGAAAGCGAGTGATAGGCGTCGCTTCGGTAGATCTCATCCACGGATTGAAGGTAGGCTTTCGGATCCTCTGGCAATCCGGGCGAATGCGGAAACTCGGCGATGACGTCAGCGCGCATCATCGCCCACAGCATCTGTAGGCGGCCAATGATAGGGGCCGCAGCAGGTTGCGGCCGGAAAAAGGTGTTCGCTGCATCGAAGGGGTTCTTTTCCCTCGCATCGTAGCCGGCACTTTTCATGGCGCCCAGGATTTCATCCGCTTGCTTTGGGCGCCCAATCTCACGCAGCGCCCCTGCGATGTAACCTGCCTTTGCCGAATGTCCTCCGCTCAGCAATAGCCGCAGGAGCTCCGAGATATCTGTGAGGCTTGCGAGTACCACTCGCGTTTCAACGGGATTGCGTGCAAAAAATGATTCCACCACGCCTATCAGGGATGCGGGCGGTGAAAATAGCCGCAAGCCGTCTCTTGTCACGAGATTCTCGCGCGGCGGCATCGCAGCTTCTTTGAGGTCGTAGATTGAAGTTCCGAAGAGCAGTTCGATCGAGTGGTTGCTCCCCTTAGGGCTGCAAATAACAACCTGCCTTGGAATGATCGTCTTTTCGCCATGCACCCAGAGCGACTGTTCTGCCGAGAGGTGCCACTGTTCTCCAAATCGCTCCGAGCAATAACAACCGCAGAATTCCCAGAAGGACGCATACCACGGGGTACTGTCTCCCGTTCGCGCCTGTGGACTCGCAGAGATAAGCCAGCCTTTCATGGCTTCCTGGAGAAAGCCGTTTTGGATTAGGCGCTCACGGTGAACGCGGCTGAACTCACTGGAGCGGAAGACGCGGCGTCCGTCCTGCTGAAGAACCTTCAGAAGCGAAAGGGATTCGGCGAGTTTTTCATTTGGCGCAGGCATTTGACCTCGAACAAGCAGTGTATCACTGCAAGCCTTTTATGCTGCGCCGAAACAAGCCTTTTGTGTAGTGTCACCGCAAGCATATAGCGCCGCGTCATTACAAGCTGATCTCGCTAATTTCGCTTCATGCGTATGTAAATAAATGACTTACTCTGAGTCCACCGTGCATTTTCGCGCGGCTTCCTTTTTCAATTCCATTGACCGTTGAGCAAGCATAAGCCTGCTGCAGCGGCTTCGTTCAAGTCGCATGGCGACTGGGATGTCGCCTACGGGGCAGAGTTGAGAACTCCAGTCGCAAACGGCGTTTTCCAGGACGAATCCAAACCCGAACGGTGTCACAGCCCGCCGATGTCCAGAGCGAAAGTCGGCTATTTCTGCCCAACGCAAGGAAAAGGTGAGCATATATGTTCCCAGGCTTCAGCGTGCGTGTGCCCGTCTGCGCCCTGATGCGAGCTCAGTAAAGGGAACGTGAATGCTGCGGTCGATACTCATGAATCCATTCTGAAATGAATAGGCTGCGCAGCAAAAAGCGGCTGCAGCAGGATATTCCTCATCTGCGTAAGAGATACTGGGGCCAGCACATGCGGGCGCGGGGCTAACTTCCCAAGACAGTAAATCCCAGAGTAAGCCATGATACTTCCTTTTCTACGTAATGAGGAGACAAGTGTTCCGGTCATAATTGACCGGACTCTCCGCGGTGTTCTCTTGGATAGTACTTATGGTAAAAGCGCGAAAGCCTGCGACACCCGGCGTGCAGTCGAGAGTCTGGGCAGAAAGCGAGCAGGCCCAAATGAATTCTTCAATATTGAGAGAGACCGTAAAATTGCTTTTCGCCGATCACAAGGGACTGCTTGCGATGGATGAGAGCAACGGAACCTGTAACAAGCGCTTCGAAAAGCTAGGAATTCCGCAGACCGTCGAAGCTCGACGAGCTTATCGCGAATTGATTGTCACCACCCCAGGGCTCGGTGAGTCGATCGGCGGCGCAATCCTCTACGACGAAACGATACGTCAGCAAAAGGACGACGGCACACCCTTCGTCAAAGTCCTCATTGATGCCGGTATCATTCCCGGAATCAAAGTGGACACAGGCGCCAAGGAGTTGGCCGGGCATCCCGGAGAAAAAGTCACAGAAGGACTCGATGGATTGCGCGATCGCCTTCAGGAATATTTTCAAATGGGCGCGCGCTTTGCCAAGTGGCGCGCGGTTATTGCGATTGATCAAGGGCTACCGAGTTGCGGTTCGATCGAAGCCAATGCACATGCGCTGGCTCGCTATGCGGCACTTTGCCAGGAAGCGGGGCTCGTCCCTGTAGTCGAACCTGAGGTCATCATGGATGGAGACCATACGCTGGAGCGGTGTTGCGAAGTCACCGACAAAGTGCTGCGCACCGTGTTCAGCGAGTTGTTCGCACAAGGGGTGGTTTTGGAAGGCATGGTTCTGAAGCCAAATATGGTGCTTCCTGGAATCTCGTGCAGCAGCCCACCGACATTAAACGAGGTAGCCGACGCGACCGTGAACTGCTTCCTCCGAGCCGTCCCCGCCGCTATGCCGGCGATTGCGTTCCTGTCGGGCGGCCAACCTGCGGAATTGGCTTCGGCCCGTCTGAATGCGATGAATGTCAGATTCAAGTCGCGGCTGCCTTGGGCGTTGGCATTCTCGTTTGCCCGCGCCATCCAGCAGCCGGCCTTGGAACTTTGGAAGGGGCAGAAGGCCAATGTGTCGGATGCACAGGAGGCTCTGGTTCATCGTGCCCGCTGCAACCAAGCGGCGCGGCGCGGCGAATACTCACAGGCGATGGAAACGAAACAACGGGAAGCGGGCACTACCTGGAATAACTAGTAGCTACAGGGAGCAGCCCGATATGAGTTTTTACTCGATACGGATGCATTGCGACTCGCACCTCTCAGATTGGAAAATAAATGAAAAAGCTCATCGTATTCGATTTGGACGGTACACTAGCGCCCAGCAAGTCGTCTCTCGCTCCGCAGACTGCGGCGCTGCTGCGTGACCTCCTGGACATCATCAAAGTGGCGGTGATCTCAGGAGGTGCGTGGGCGCAGTTTGAAAAGCAACTTCTGACCGATCTTCCCCAGGGCAGTCTTCTTGCGAATTTGTCTCTGCTTCCAACCTGTGGAACAAAGTTCTTTCAGTACAACGGAAAGTGGGAGGAACTTTATTCAGAGGATCTTACATCGGAGCAGAAAGAGAAGATCATCAACTCCCTGAACAAGGCTGAGGGAGAGGCGGGCTATCGCGCCAGCAAGGTGTGGGGAAAGGTGATTGAAGACCGGGGAAGCCAGGTCACATACTCCGCGTTAGGTCAGCAGGCGCCTTTGGAAGAAAAAGAAAAGTGGGATGCCGATTTTGCCAAGCGGAAGAAGATTACAGCGATCCTGGAGACGCTTATTCCGGAGTTTTCCGTTCGCATGGGCGGTGCAACCTCGATCGATGTGACCAAGCCCGGCATTGACAAGGCCTACGGCATAGGAAAGTTGCGGGACACGCTCCATCTTTCATTCAAAGAGATGGTCTATATCGGAGATGCTCTGTTTCCAGGCGGGAACGACTACCCGGCGGAAGAGGCTGGTGTTGTGTCGATTCCTGTCAAAGGGCCCGACGATACCGACGTGGTGATCAAGACCATCCTTGCTTGTCTGGGCGACAAGTTAGCGCGCAGATGGAGCAGGCCGGCGAGAAGACTCGATGAGCGGATTGCAGTTTCAACGCGATAGAGAATTAAATGGACCGATGGATATAGTTGATGAAAAACAAATGCATCACATGTGAATTTCTAGACATAGCGGTTACTGCCGAGCGATGGGTGGGATCATCTCCGCTCGCAGGCGTGCGGCGAGAACTTCAAACTGGAGTGGGCCCGACGCAGATGGAGAATCGCCATCACCTCACGTTGCAGCCTCTAGAAGAGGAAGGATCCGCACGCGCCTGTACTAGATTTGCACTGTTGTACTCGACGAAAGTGGAACTTCACCCGCCCACCAGTTTCTGGCGTGAGCAATAGACGACGAACCGAAGGCTGCACCACAAAAAAACATA
>CAVZNE010000181.1:0-14008 GCA_963776445.1 Terriglobales bacterium | reverse complement strand
GCGAATCGACCGCCCGAGCTTTAGTGACATATTCGCGAGGTTGCACGCAGTCGACACGCGATGTCCGTCTTCCACCTCGCACAGCGGACGCTGGCGGCTGCGCATGCAATCGAGCCAGTTGCGTTCGTTCATCGCCATAGTGTCTTCGCCACCGGTGCCGTACCGTGCATCCGAAGCCACGCCGCCTAGCGATACGTTGTGCGTCTACCTTCGTATTGCTGGGCAGCGGAAGGTTCGAGCAGCAACAGCATCCGCTCCAGGCGGGCGCTGGGCGGCGCGGCTCCCAAATCGCCCGTGGTCTGCGGCATCAGCGGCTTGGCTGCGGAAAGAGAGACCAAGGCAGAGCCGCGCCAGTCGCCGGCCAGGCGGGATACGGGGGTCTGGGCCATTGCCGGACAAGCGACCCCCAGGCCGGAAAGGAGAAGTATTGCTAGCGGCAGGCCGAAGCTCTTTTTGTGTGCCATGATCCTCTTTGTACGCGAACCCTGATAGACCTGCATCTCATCCCAAGCAAGCGGCAAGCACAGTGCCTTGGCCTCCCGCATGGAATGGTCTTCACACCCTGCCACCCTGTTGGGCAGAGCACTCGCAGATTCATTGCGCTTCGCCCCGATTGTATAGCGGCGAAGGTCGCTTCAAAAGCAGATTGTGGGGGGGAGGAGTAATGCGGTAAGCCAGATAGACATGACCGGGTTGCAGCGCCGTGCTCACTGAACCGGCCCACTCTCCGCGCGGCAGGTTCCGATCGCCGGGAGAGTGGGCCGATGGGTGCTCTTTATTGGATGCCCAGATCGGAAAGCACCTTGGGCTTGGTTTCGTCCACGGCCAGCAGGTTGTGGCAGGCCGCACAGTCCTGGGTGATGCTCTTTCCGTCCTTGGACGAGTGATCGCCGTCGTGGCAGCGGAAGCACCCCGGATAGCTCATGTGGCCGATATGGTTGGGATGCGTTCCCCAGGTCACCTTCATGTCCGGAAACACATTCTGGCTATAGAGCGTCACCAGTCCTTCGCCCGCGGACTTTACCAGCGCCGCCTTGGTGCTCAGCACTTGGGGATTGTTCGCCCGATAGAAAGCCACCAGTTGAGCCGGGATTTTCGCGCGCGCCTCGTTCTGGCTGGCGTAGTTGGCCTTCAGCAGTTCCAGACCTTCCTTGTGAACCCAAGGCAAATCGGGGCTGATCACGCCCTCGGCCATGGCCCGGTTGATGGCTTCTTCCGCGGTCACGAACGTGTGCGAAGCGCGGTTGTGGCAATCGATGCAGTCCATCACCCGGCGCTCGCCCTTGGGCATAACGCCGTTGGCGGCGGAGGCCACAAAGTCGGTGGTCGAGCCATCCTCGTTGCGCTTCTGCACCCATGGAATCGTGGTGCGGGTCGGGTCGGTGGTGATGTACTCGATGTGGCCCAGATGCACGCCGTGAATTCCGGTCAGATGCGAGAACGATTCCCTTCCGCCCAAGTGAAGCACCACCACCGATTGGGTCTGCGTGTTCTTTTCGTCGTCGGCAAAGGTGGACTTGACCAGCAACTTTTCGCCGATGAACCGGGCCGGCGTGTGGCAGCCCTCGCAGATTTCCCGCGCCGGGCGAAGATTCATCACCGGAGAAGGAATCGGGGTGGGATAGTCGGGAATGAAGCGGGGAGCAATCCCGGCCAGCGGATGCAGCGATACCTCGATCAGCTGCTTGGTGCCGTTCACCTTGGCCTTCACGTAGGATTCCGCGCCTGAGCCAATGTGGCAGGCTACGCAGTCCACGTGGGAGTGCGCTGAAATCTTGTAGGCCGTGTACTCCGGATGCATCACGTGGCAGGACTGTCCGCAAAACTGCGGCGAATCCATGTAGGCAGCGCCGCGATAGCTGGCTACGGACACGATCAGCAGGTTGGCGATGGTCGCCAACAATACGATGTCCACGCCATGGCGGAAGATCTTGTCGTTGAAATCGACCTTGGGGAACTCGGCCGGAATATGCCCGGCTTTCTGCAAGACCTTGCGGCGGTGAAGCACGCCCACAGGAATCAGCACCAGCCCTGCCACAAACAAGGCCGGCAAAATCAGGAAGAAGATGATGCCAAGATAGGGGTTGTCGTTGGACCGGCCGAAGATCTCCACCAGCCAATAGGCAAGCATGGTGACGCCGGACGCGCTGGTGATGGCGCCGCCGGCCAGACTGATGGGGTTGTTGCCGAAAAACAGCGCCGGCCGCACCCAGTTTTCACGGAATTTCTGTAACACTTCTCCCCCTGCTCTCAAAACAAGCGGCCCGCTGCTGAAAGCGAACCCTCGATGACATGCCCCCGGTAGACCGGCACAGGGTGTTGGCCCCTTCAGGAAACCAACACCCTGGATTCTCTACGAAAAATCGGCCTGCCCTGGACTTGCTCTAGGACGTGCCGGATTGAACTGCTTACTTCAAGCCGTGAAAGAAAGTCGCCACATCCTTGACCTGAGCGGGGGTAAGGCCCGCAACCGGGTGCATCTTGCCCTTGCCCTTGGTGACGGCATCGGAAATGGCAGCGACCGTAAGCGCCTTGATGGCCGGATCGGAGGCCGCCTTGATGCCCATCTTGGCCATCCCTGCACTGGGCGTGCCGGTGGCGCCGTGGCACATGGCACACTTGGCTTTGTAAGTTGCTTCGCCGCCTGCTTGCGCGAAGCCCACAGCGCTGGCCAAAGAAACAACCACAGCCAACACCACCTGGGAACGGAATGTCTTTGTCATTCGTGACTCCTTGAGTTCTTCCACCGCCAGTGTACCCGCAAGTACCCGTCAGTGGGTTCTTCATACAATAACCCCGGCGACTGAGGTTAGTCGCAGGGGCTGGTAAAAGGGATTTGCCGATTGGCAATTCTTCATCTTCGCAACTGTCCACGGGTTCAGGCAGAACTGCCCGCCTTGAAAAGGAGCGGGGCTGGACCAGTAAAACTCTGCATCCGGTCCATCCCCACTATTTTCAGCGAAAAGGCAGTTTCCCTTAGAACTCGTAATGCAGTCCGAGGGTTACGTTGTTGGCGTGGAAGTTGCGCGGCGCGGTCAGCCCGGAAGACGGCTCGGTCTGTCCCGTCTGCTGGGGCAGAGAACTGCAAGGAACAATCGTCGAGGTCAGCGTCGTTGAAGTGCTGCAGTACTCGGCGCCGGACGGGCCGCCCTCGCCGTAGCCAAAGAAATTGTATTCAGCCTTCCAGATCAAGCCGGGATGAACCGTCCAGGCAAGATTCACAAAGGGAGACTGATACGTGGAATCCAGCGAACCGTTGACCGCCCGCGCATCTGTGAAGAACTGGTTGCCGTTCACAGAGCTGATGCGATAGCCGACATTGGAGTGGATTGATTTGACGGGGGACATGGTGACAGACACCGAACCGTACTGCGTCGGAGCATCCATGAAGTCCCGGCCCTTCCAATCCGCGAGGTTGGTCGTCGAGCCCCTGGCGAAAATGCCGGGGCACACGCCCAGGGTCGTGGCAGCGCCGGGCAATGTGGCCGTGGCGCCGTTCAGATAGCAGATGTTGGTCGCCGTGTACACATCGCTATAGGCGTAATTGAAGTCGAACCCATAGTGCTCGTTCGGCGCCAACACCGCGCCAAAGCTCGCAACCTGGCTGTGATCGACATGGTTGAGCGGGCCTTCGTACGGGGTGCTTGTAGAGATGCCGGTCGCGTTGTTGTTGGTGTTGTTATGCCGCTCCATGTCGTTAAAGGCAGCCGTCAACGTCGCCCAGGACTTTGGCTTGTAGGCGGTATGCAGCCTGTAGTGCTGCGACTGGCGCGGGCCAACCGGGGTGAATGCGTTGTCGTCATACAGCATCTCGACCGTGCCATTGATATTCCAATTGGTGGTGGGACGCAGGGCGGCGTTGAAGATTCCGCCGTTTTCGTTGATGGTTACGGTTCCGTTGGTCGTGGCGCCCGCGGCCAGCGCGGTGTTATGCGGAAAGCCCTGTGCGATGGTGTGCGTGCCGTGGCGATAGGTGAGCGAGAGCGTAGCGCGCGACGAAGCATCCCAGGTTCCGGTCACATTGTTGGTCAGGAAATTCTGGCCAAAGTAGCCCGGCAGAGGGGTGCCGACCGCGCCGCTGCCTTCAAACGTGGAGGCGCCAGCGGCAGCTTTCGTCGTGATCAACGTACCTGCGTAGTTGATGGTTTCATTTCCCGCAGTCGCAGGCGTCGCCAGAGTGGTTCCACTGGTCATGGTCGTGGTTCCTGGCTGGTGGGTGCTGGAGAAGGTCACCTGGTCGGACAGGCTGAACTTCTTGGTCGCCTGCCAGACGATGCCATAATCGGCGGCAACCACGGCCCGGTGCGCACTTGAGGTGGCCGTATACGTCAGCGAGCGGGTCGTCCCATTCAGACCCTGGTAGCTGTCGTAATAGTTGGGCAGGCTCATGTTCGCGTTGGTATAGCGGAAATCTCCATTCATCGAGACGTTCTTGATGCTGGAGCTTTGCAGCCGGAAGGTCTCCGTAGGATAGAGAATCCGGGTCGGCTGCGAACGCAGATAGCTGGTGACAACAGCGCACGCCGCATTGATGACCGGCAGCCCACCGGGAGTTTGCGGCGCAGAGAACATGGGCGTGGTGCCGATGCTGTTTGCATTGCAGGCGCTGCTGGTGTAGGGCGTCAGGCTGTCGTAGTCGTCAATGGCCACCTTGGTTCCGTCGGCCTCTTGTGCAATGAAGTCACCGGGAGCCATGGTGAAGTAGGAATCTGCCTTGTAGTGGTTGATTTCCTCTTCAAAGGTCAACTTGGTGCCCTCAACGGGCTTCCAGTCGATCGCGCCGGTGAAATCGTCCGTGCTGTTGCGCTGATATTCCTCGAGCAATGCATCGTACTTGGCGAACTGATAGCCGCTCGGGCTTTGGCTCGGCCCCTGGAAGATATTCTGCGAGTAGCCCGCCCGATACGTCACCTTGGATAGCGGGAAGAGCGTGAGGTTGGTGTCCGTCATGCGGCGCACCGTGTTGAACAAAAATGGCGATGTTCTAACCTGCGGCCACGCAACCGTGCCGGTTGGCGCAGCGGTGGGTCCGATGGGCATCGTCTGCCCGGCGGGAACATTCGGGTTGCCCAGCAGGTCGTAGTCGAAGTACTGACGGTCGCGGCGGAACATTCCCGAGAACTCGTAGACCTTGCCCTTGGATGCATCCAACTTGGTGAAGCTGTTGGGATCGCCGCCGAACCCCGTGCCGATGGCCCGGAGGTTGTCCACCAGGTTGCCCTTCTTGCCCGGAAGTACATGCAGCTCAAAGGTCTCGCCTTGCACGCGCGGCCCGGATTGCAAGTTGACCAGCGTGTCGTACATGGCCGCACTGCCCGTCGTGTTGGCCATGCGTCCGCCCAGATCCACGCTCTGGTGGATCGAATACCCTTCCGGGGCAGAGACCTGGGCTCCCGGCGTCGGGAATGGGTTGGCGGGCGTCGGATTTTGGGCAACAGCGATGCCCGTCATCAACAGGACGACGCCCATGCACCCAGCGATGCACTGGAACATTGCGGTAGAGGGCTGTTGATTCAACAGCCGGGAAATGCAGACTATCTTCTTCATCTGAAGCCTCACTTAAAAAACGTCGCTCGCATCGAGACTTTGCGCTCGCGTGCGAAGTTGTGACGGGATCTGCGCCGCGCCTCCGATCTGGCGGAGAACACGGCGCATCTCCATTACCGAAGGAACGCCTGATTGATGTTGGACCCATGGATAAACGTGTGGCAGCTGGTGCAGGGCGTCAGCTCCGCCGATCCAGCGTTCATCCCATGAACCGTGCCGGCCGCAACCGGGCTATGGCACTGGTTGCACAGCCCGTTGATATTCGGCATGTTCAACAAGCGGGCGTTCTGAGATCCATGCGGCGTATGGCAACCCACGCAGCCTTCCGCCTTGACCGCGGCATGCTCGTACACAAAAGGCCCACGCGTCTCTGTGTGGCATTTGGTGCAAATCGCATTCTGATCGGCCGTGGACTTCAGATTATTGTTCCCGAAGGTGCCGTGAGCGTCATGGCAATCGCTGCACTGGACCAGGCCTTCGTTCACCTTGTGGTGGAAGGGCATATCGAACTGCGGCTTCACGTCCGAGTGGCACTGGAAGCAGAGCTTGGGCTGTTCAGCCTTGAGCAACTGTTCCTTGTCCTCGCTCGCGTGCACACTGTGGCAGCCGATGCAGCTCACGCCGGCCTTGGCGTGCGGAGAACGCTCGAAATTGGGATGCGTTCCCGCGTGGCAGCCCAGGCAGGTAGCATCCACATCCTTCGCGGAAGCCTTGGCGGGGTTGAAAATCTTGGTCGTATCGCCGCCGCCGTCCACGTGCGCCTTGCCGGCTCCGTGGCAACCCTCGCAGGTTACCCCGGCCTTGCCGTGCTCCAGGGCAATCTTGGTGTGCGGGTTGGAGGCGAACCCCTTGGAAACCTCTTCGTGGCAGGTCGCGCAGGTCTCCGATCCCACATAGTTCGCGGGAGTGGTGTCCTTGGCTTGCGCAACTGCCTGTTTTGCTCCCGGAGCAGGAGCCCCGAACGCTGTGGCGCAAAGGAGTCCCGCGCCCAACATCAACGTCAAACATGCTCGCAGTCCCGGTTTTGTCACCGGGGCCGCACCGATCGAAAACTGCGTTACCGGCCCATCTCTATGCATCGAAAAATACCGCCTTTTGTGCTCTCATGACATCTTCCGGAAAACAACTGTACCATCGAGCGGCTGACCCAGGTGAGAATTCATATGGATACTGCCAAGTCGACAGAAGGTCCAGTAGGCCCCGCTGAGGCTGAAGGTGCTCTCTGTGCGGAACATCACTTCATGCGTTGAATCCTATCCTTCCATTCTGCCTGCAAACGGTGATCTCTGTCACATGCAATGGAATCATTATTTTTCGCCGGACGTTTCCACTCGGCGCGTGACGCAACTTCATCCAGCGCCTGGATTTCGTGCTCCGCCTCGGTATCGCTCTTCCTCCCCGGTCCCGTCAGCGCCCCCTCTTTTGCTAGCTGGAATGCTCATCTGCGGCCAGCAGAGCGCCCGTTTTGTGCATCAGATCAGGATTTCAGCTTCCTCGCTATGCAATAAGGAACACTTTTTACTGGAATTCAGTGGATTTTTCGGATCTTTCCCGGCCACGATCCCGGCAATGCGCCAAGCACAGACGTCCCGGCAGTCAGCACAAGTGGGCTTTCCCCTGGAGAATCCCTGTTCTTGACCCGCCCTCGGGCGGATCCAGGGCCAGCCTGGGGCGCATAGACGTGAGGTCCATCACATCCTGTGCAACGGCCTCTCGGGCAGAATTTAATCATGCAAAGGCCTCTCTTTCAGGAGGCGATTGGCTCTTTACCTCCGCTGCCGCCTCAGGTTCGCGCGGGATTATAGAAGAGCCAGGCCTGCTGTTTGGGCATCGGATGGGGCAACACCATGGCAGAAACAGAGATTTCGGCTGGGGCACACGCAAAGCAGAAGCACATGACCCGGCAGATTCCCGCGGGATGCGCTGCTTGCGCCAATCGCAGGCCCGGCTGGTTTTGCTCCCTGGGCAGCGCCGTACTGGCCGATCTGGAGCTGGCCACCAGCACCATTTCACTGCCCGCGCAGGCTTCGCTCTTTACCCAGGGCGAGGATGCCCGCTGCCTTTATCTGATTTGCGGCGGCTATCTCAAACTGACCGCCGGACAGCCCGATGACCGCCAGATGATCGTGCGCGTGGCCGGACCCGGCTCCATGCTCGGCCTGTACGCCGTTCTCTCGCACGGTGTGTATGAAGTTTCCGCCGAGTCGTTGACCAGTGCCCAGCTTCGCCCCGTCGAGCGGGACCGCTTCCTGAGCTTCCTGCGCAGCCACAAGGAGGCCCAAATGCGGGCCGTCCAGTGCATCTGCCAGGAGTACCGCTTTGCCTTGCAGGACGCCTGCCGCATCGCCCTGGCCGACACCGTGGCCGCCCGCCTGGGACGCCTGCTCATTGAACTGGCCCACCAGATCGGCGAACACCTCAACGGCGGCGGCTACCGCTTCCCGCTGCTGCTGACCCACGAAGAAATGGCCTCCATGACCTGCACCACCCGCGAAACCGTCACCCGCACCCTGGGCCAGTTCCGCAAGGACGGCTGGATCTCCATCGAAGATTCCCTGGTCACCCTCCATCAGCCGGACCGGCTGCAGGCCCTTCTTTAAGAGTGCGTTTCATCCGATACCGCTGAAAGGCCTGTTACCATGCCATGGGGCAGAATTGCCGTTTTCCGCTCCCCAATGGCCTGCTTCACCAGTCAAGGGCTATCATCTCAGTTGGGAGTACTGCTGCGTATGACCCGTTCGATTGCCTGCTTTTCTGTCTTTCTGCTCTCATGCTGCGCGGTTGTTGCCCAGGATTCGACCTCGGCGTCGGCTCCCGCGGCGGCCAAACCGGCGGTCACCTCTGCTGAAAGCCCGGAGATTCGCGAGTTTCAGAAGATAGAGGATACTTGGTCGAATTCCGTGAACCAGCGCGACCAATACAGCCTGGAACTGGTGCTATCGCCTTTATTTGTGGATGTTTCCGCCAGCGGCGACATCACCACCCGCAACCAGCAATTGGCCCAGCTGATTACCGGCGACGACAAAACCATGCATATCGATCAGAAGGTGATCACCGTGCGCATGCTGGGCGACATTGCCGTCGCCAACGGCACCTATCTGCTGCACCACAAGGTCAGTTCCGCCCAGGTGGACGAAAAGGGCGTTTTCACCCACGTCTTTGAGCGGATGCGGGGCGGTTGGGTGTGCATCAACTCGCAGCGCACCGTGCTCCGCGAAGAATCGAACGCCAAGGGCAAGAAGCAGTCCAACGCCGAGCTGCCCTTCCACTTCCCCTTGTTCACCAAGGGCGACAAGAACTAGCTTTTCTTGCAGAGAACGCTGCGAGGGTGCATCCCTCGCAGCGTTTTTGTCTTTTCTGGGTGCCCCAGGTCCCGGTTTTGGGATCTGGGAAAGCATGAATTCAAGGCACATATGCTCCGTGCCCCAACCTTGCGACTCATTCCTGTCGCAAGGGTCGAAGAGCATGAACCCGATCAATCAAGCCAGCCCCACCGCAGGTGGCCGTTTCGTTCCCTGAATCCGAATCGACACATGCACCAGGCTCAGCGCCGCGGGCGTTACGCCGGGAATGCGGCTGGCCTGGCCGATGGTCACCGGGCGCACCCGCTCCAGGGTCTCCCGCATCTCCCGCGAAAGCCCGCTGATGGCGCTGTAGTCCAGCCACGCGGGAATCGCCAGCGCCTCGGCGGCCTTCAACTTCTCGATGGCCTTTTTCTGCTGTTCCAGGTAGCCGGCAAACTTGATCTCGGTTTCCACGGCGCGCGCCTCATTGCGCAGCACAGCGGTACCCGCCGTCCCGCGCTGTGCGGGAATGCGGCCCAGAACGGCGGCCATCTCCGCCAGCAGCGGTTCCTGAAGCAGTGCATCGTGCATCGCGCCGATCACCGGCTCAATGGTCACTTCCGGCCGCTTCAGCAGTTGCGCCCAGGTCAGCCCGGCGGTCGCCGTCTGCTCGCCGAATCCCGCTGCGGCCAGTCCGTCAGAATCCACTTTGGTCGTGGTCAAGAGGCGCTCCAGCACATCGCGCCGCGCTTGCTTCTGTTCGTATTCGGCCCACGCTTCGTCGCCAATCAGCCCCAGTTTGCGCCCATAGGGGGTCAACCGCCGGTCGGCGTTGTCGATGCGCAGGTGCAGCCGGAACTCTGCCCGCGAGGTGAACATCCGGTACGGCTCGTTGGTGCCCTTGGAGATCAAATCGTCGATCAGGATGCCGGTGTAGCCCTCAGTGCGGTCCAATGTGAAGGGCGGCTGGCCCTTCACCCACAGGGCGGCATTAATGCCGGCCATAATGCCCTGGCAGGCGGCTTCTTCATACCCGCTGGTCCCGTTGATCTGACCGGCCAGGTACAACCCCTCCATGGATTTCACCTTCAGCGAGCGATCCAGCTCGGTGGCGTCCACGCTGTCGTACTCGATGGCGTACCCCGGCCGCAGCATCTCTGCTTCTTCCAACCCGGGAATGGAGCGCACAATCTGCCACTGCACTTCCATAGGCAGCGAGGTCGACATGCCGTTGACATAAACCTCGTGGGTGTTCAGTCCCTCCGGCTCCAGAAAGAACTGGTGCTGCGTCTTGTCGGGGAATTTGACGATCTTGTCTTCGATCGACGGGCAGTAGCGCGGCCCGATGCCCTCGATCTGCCCGGAGTACATGGCCGACCGGTGCACGTTTTCGCGGATGATGCGCAGCGTCTCCGGCGTGGTAAAGGCGATGTGGCAACTGATCTGTGGCTGCACAATCTTCCTGGTCCTGAAGCTGAAAGGCGTGGGATCTTCGTCGCCCTTCTGCTCCTGAAACGCCTCCCAGCGGATGGTCCGGCCGTCCAGCCGCGGCGGCGTCCCGGTCTTCAGGCGGCAGGTGCGCAGCCCCAGCCGGCGCAGCGCTTCGCCCAGAAGAACGCTGGCCGGCTCTCCGCTGCGCCCGGCCGGATAGCTTTCATCGCCGATGTGGACCAGCCCGTTCAAAAAGGTGCCGGTAGTAATAATGGTGGCACCGGCCAGCAGATTGCGCCCATCGCGCAGCTTGAGGCCCAGCACGCGGCGCTTCGTCCCGATTCCCTGTCCTTCCGGTTCCTGCTCCAGCACCAGGTCCACAACCTCGGCCTGGCGGATGTGCAGATCGGCCTGCGACTCCAGCACCTCGCGCATCTTTACGCGGTAAAGCTGCTTGTCGCACTGCGCCCGCGGACTCCACACCGCCGGACCGCGCGACGTATTCAGCAGCCGGAACTGGATGCCCACAGCATCGGCCACTTCGCCCATCACGCCGCCCAAAGCATCCACCTCGCGCACCAGGTGGCCCTTGGCCACGCCGCCGATGGCTGGATTGCAGCTCATCTGCGCAATCAGGTCCAGGTTCATGGTGATCAGCGCGGTTTTCAGCCCCATGCGCGCCGCCGCCATGGCCGCCTCGCATCCCGCGTGCCCCGCGCCCACCACCACCACATCGTATTGTTCGGTAAAAGACATCTAGCGCTATTCTACGGATTCCGCGATTGGGGCGCAGAATGTTCCCGGCAAGGTGCCTGACCGCGTGATTTCGAGCCTTTGGATCGTGCTTTCCCAGGCCCCAAAATCGGGACCTGGGGCACCCAGGGTCGGTACCACTTCAAGCGGTCAGAGACCAGCATTTGCCATGGACTTCTGTGCCCCATCCTTGCCGCGTCCTTGTTTTTGCGGCAAGGGTGGGAAAGCACAAACCTCAATGCGCGTCCTTTATAGGAGTAATGGATCGGAGAAGGTGCATTGCGGCGGACAAAAAGTGAAGCGCAGCCCTTATAGCGCGGCCAGCGCCTCGGCCTGGCCGGGGAAGAGGCCGGCATACTTGGTAATTCCCACCATGGTGAACACCTTGGTAAAGTGTGCGGAAAGCCCAAAGGCATACACCTTCTGCGCCGAGTTCGAGGCCTCGATCAGCATTTGGATCACCAGCGCGATACCGCTGGAATTGATGTAGTCCACCTTGCTAAAGTCCAGCAGGATCAGCTTGGCCGCCTCTTTGGGCAGTGCCTGATAGGTGCCCAGAACCGCGTCTTTCGAGGTGCTGGCGATATCGCCCTCAAAACGCAGTACGGTCACCGGATGCCCGGCCGGGGATGTCAGCTGGTCAACATGCGACTTGGTTTCGCTCTGCACGATCGATATTCTCCGTAATCTCTTCGGTTATTCTGCTTCTTTGTCCAGCCGGATCACCAGCCTGACATAACTGCTTTTGCCCTCGCAGCCGACCACCCACTCCGCTTCGTCTACCAGCGCCTGGATCAGGAACATGCCCATGCCGCGCGGGCCTTCTTCGCCGTGCATCTTGCGGTCGATGTCCGGCTTGGCGGGCTGCTTGGTCATGCCCTTGCCGTCGTCGATCACCTTCACTTCCAGCTTGTCGCCGCCGGCCGACAGAACCACCCCCACCGAGAGCTTCTCGTTGAGACGGTTGCCGTGCTCGATGGCGTTGATGCAGGCCTCGGCCACCGCGGTCTTCAGATCCTCCACGCGGTCCTCGCGGAAGCCCATCAGCCTGGCCACAGAGGCCGCGCTGCTCATGGCTACCTTTTCGAATCCGAGCCGCGAGGGCAGCCGGACCTCTACCGTGGCGGATTTGAACTCGCTCATGCCGGCATCTCCGTGGAAGCCGCCTGGCGGCAAAGCACCAGTGCGGTCATGTCGTCACATTGCGAGCCGCCGTCAGAGAACGCTTCGATGGCCGTCCACAATGCATCGAGAATACCATCGGCCCGCTGCTCCGGGCATTTTGCAAACTCCTCCAGCAGCCGTTCGGGACCAAACTCCTCGTCCCCCTTGAACACCTCCGTCAGCCCGTCGGTATAAAACAGCAGCCGCGTCCCGGGCTGAATCCCGCATCGTTCGCTCGTGTAGTTCATCCCCGGCAGCAGCCCCAGCGGCGTACCCGAGGCGTCGAACTGGCGCGGCTCCGCGTCCGGCGCAAGCAAAAACCCCGGATTGTGCCCCGCGTTCACCACTTCCACCTCGCCCGTCTCCGGATAAAGCCGCAGAAAGATCGCCGTTACGTACTTGCGCCGCGCCTCTTCGCCCTCCGCCCAGTGGTGCTGGTTCATGCGCGCGGCCAGTTCGTCCAGCGGCAGCCCGGTCTGCGCCATCGCCCGAAAGGCGCCGCGAAAGCTGGTCGACATGATGGCCGAGGCCATCCCCTTGCCGGCCACATCGGCCACCGCCACGAGCACGCTGCCGTCGGGCAGCTCCACAATGTCCAGGTAATCGCCGCCCACCTCGTAGCAGGTGTCGGAGCGGAAGGCCACGGAGTAGCCGGGAATGGCAGGCAGTTCCTGCGGCAGAAGCGAGCGCTGAATCCGCCGCGCCGCATCCATATCCTGCTGCACGCGCGCGTACTCGATGTTGCGCTTGTGATTGCGGGCATTTTCCAGCGCCACGGCGGCCTGCAACACCAGCCCCTCAATAAAGTCGGTCTCGTAGATGGTCAGATCGCGGCCGCCTGGCGGCGCAACCACCAGCTTGGCCATCGGCTGCCCTTCGCGATCCTCCAGCGGATAACTGGGAGAGGCCTCGCCAGGCGCGTCCGCAGCGTCCGCTGGCGCGTCGCCATAGGACAGCCCGGTGCCAGGAAACGCCGCTCCGGCCATCTCCAGCTCCCGCACCACGATGCGCAGCACCTGCTCCAGCACTTCTTCTTCGTCCACGGTCGAGTGCACCTGACGCGAAGCCTCAAGCAGCGCCTGCAATCGCGCCACCTGCTGCTGCAGGTCGATCGTCTCGCCATTTCCAGCCAGCCCTGCCGTCATCACCCCTCCGTGGAATCCCACTCTAGCATGACAACGATCCTGCGGCCCGCAAATCCCTGGTCTCCAGAATCCGGCTCGCATACCCGTGCTTGGCCACCGCCAGCATGGCCTGCCCCATCTCTCGCGTAGTCGTCACCTGGTTGGGCAGCGCCCAGCGCAACAACGGCAGCAGCGGCTTGGTCAGCGAATAAAGAACCCGATAGGCGGGCGTCTTTGATTTAATTCCATCCAGCGGCTGAATCAGCCCCGGCCGGAACATGTAGGCCTTCAACGGCATCCGCAGCAGCGCGTTCTCCGTCCGCCCCTTGACGCGCGCCCACATCACGCGCCCCTTCTCTGTGCTGTCGGTCCCCGCGCCCGAAACATAGATGAACGTCATCCCCGGATTGACCCGGCTCAGAGCCTCTCCGGCGGCCACGGTCAGGTCATAGGTCACCCGCGCGTAGTCCGCTTCCTTCATGCCGCTGGACGAAACCCCCAGGCAGAAGAAGCAGGCATCGAAGCCAGCCAGATCCGCTTCAATGTCGCTGAAGTCCGACAGATCCGCACGAACCATCTCCCACAGCTTGGGGTCGTGGACGCCGGTCACGGTGCGGCCCATGGCAGCCACCCGTTCCACATCCGGGTCCCGCAGACACTCCCGCAGCACTCCTTGTCCCACCATTCCAGTCGCGCCAAAGATCA
>CAVZNE010000180.1:0-9532 GCA_963776445.1 Terriglobales bacterium | reverse complement strand
ACCAAGTGCTCCGGGAAAAAAAGCGTGAACTGGCGCTTACGGCAGCATTTCTTCTGGCGGCTTTCTGTATCGATCGCCTCCTTGTTGTTGGGGATGTGCCTCCGCCGTTGACGCAAGTGGAGCGGGGCCGGCAGGTCTATATCTCCGAAGGCTGCATCAGTTGCCATTCGCAATATGTGCGTCCCAATTCGCCCGACGTACTCTTGTGGGGCCCTGTGCAGACCATGGAAGAGTTGCGCCGCGAACGTCCGCCGCTGATCGGCAATCGCCGCCAGGGGCCTGACCTTGCGGAGGTTGGCGGCCGCCGCTCTCCGCAGTGGATCAAGGCGCACTTCGACGACCCGCCCGAGGTCAGCGGATCCTCCATCATGCCTTCGTACGGATTTCTGTTTCGTGATGGACGTGGAGATGACCTGGTCGCGTATCTTGTAAGTCTCAAGGGATCTGGCACTGAGCAACACCTGGCCGCGGAGAAGGCCTGGCATCTACCCGCATCTGTCATTGCAGTGGCTAACGCGCGCGATGGCGGGCGTATCTTCCAGCGTCACTGCGCAACCTGTCACGATGCGGGAGGCCGCACGCGATGGCGAATGAGTTTCAAGCGGCTTCCTCCCGACCTTACCGTTGGTCCTTACCTGGATCTATTGCCGTCTGTCGCGCCAGCGCAGCAAATGGATCGCCTGGCGCACATTGCCAAGTTCGGCATTCCCGGAACCGATATGCCCGGACATGAATATCTGTCCGACGAACAGATCGCCTCGCTCAGCCTCCGGCTGACGCAGATCATCGCACAGCCGACTCGAAATAAATAAGCCCACTTCAACACAGGAGAAGAACAATGAAGATCACCGTCCAATCTCTCTTCCTCGCGCTTCCTCTCTTTCTCATGCCCAACGCTTTTTCCCAACACCAGACCTTTACCGTGAATCCAGATGCAAGCAAAGTCGCATTTTCTCTTGGCGGCAACACGCACCATGTGGATGGAACATTTCACGTACAGAGTGGATCGATTGAGTTCGACCGCAGCGCGGCAAAGATTGCGAGCTCTGTAGTTGTGGCCGCCGGCAGCGGCAACAGCGGCGACAACGGCCGCGACAAGAAGATGAATACCGATGTGCTCGAAGTGGCGCACTATGCCGATGTTTCGTTCGTCCCGCACAGTTATCAAGGAACCATCGCTGTGTCCGGCGACTCAAACCTTCAGGTTACTGGCACATTCACTCTGCACGGCGCGCCGCATGAGTTGACGGTCCCCATGCAGATTCATATAGAGGGAACCAGCCTCACGGCCAAGACCCACTTCACGGTGCCTTACGTTAAATGGGGATTGAAGGACCCCAGCATCTTCATCCTCAAGGTTGCCAAGGAAGTCGATATCGATCTCACGCTTGTAGGCACCGTCTCCGCGTCGAAATAACTCAGGAGTTTCGTGCACAAAGAAAGCCGAGAGCCGCATCGACCTTGTCGATGCGGCTCCCGGCTCATTTCTGTCAAGAGACATCCGGTCTGCTTTTGCCGTACCTGTCGCTATGGATAGATGCCGCGCAGCTTCACAGCCTCGGCCACGCGACCAATGCCGAGCATGTTCGCCGCAATGCGCATAGGGGCCTTCTGTTCCATGTGGATCTTCAGCACATCGCGGAACGCTGTTTTCATCACGCGTTCCAGGCGGTTGTAGACATCCTGCGCATCCCAGAACAAGTGCTGCTCATCCTGCACCCACTCAAAATACGAGACCGTCACGCCGCCCGCATTGCACAGGATATCCGGAATGATGAAGATCCCTTTGCTTTGCAGAATGCGGTCTGCCGCCGGTGTCAGCGGTCCGTTGGCCGCTTCGGCAATGATGGTTGCACGCACCGCGGCGGCATTGTCCTCGATGATGGTGTTCTCCAGCGCTGCAGGAACCAGGATGTCGCACTTCAAAGCCAGCAACTCGGCCGGGCTGATTGCCTCGCTCTCCGGGAATCCCTGCACGTGTCCGCAGAGGGCCTTCATGTGGATGAGCTCCGGAATATTCAGGCCGTCCTTGTTGTAAACACACCCGGTTGAATCGCTCACCGCGATGACGTTTGCTCCAGCCGCATGCAGCAACTGCGCCGCAATCGAGCCGGCGTTGCCAAAGCCCTGCACCGCCACCGTGGCGCCCTGCAAAGCCATGTTCAAATGCTCGCATGCGCTCTGGATGGTGTAGAAGACGCCGCGCCCAGTGGCTTCGTTGCGTCCCAGCGATCCGCCCAGACTGATCGGCTTTCCGGTCACCACGCCGGGAATCGGATAGCCCTTGGTCATGCTGTAGGTGTCCATGATCCACGCCATGGTTTGCGAGTTCGTATACACGTCCGGCGCGGGTATGTCCTGCTCGGGTCCAATCAAGGGGAGAATCGCGCTGGTGTAGCGCCGCGTCATCCGCTCGAGTTCGACTTGCGACATGTGCTTCGGGTCGCAGGTGATTCCGCCCTTTGCGCCGCCAAACGGAATGTTGACTACAGCGCACTTCCAGGTCATCCAGGTGGCCAGCGCCTTCACTTCGTCGAGCGTGACCTGGGGATGAAAGCGGATGCCGCCTTTGGCCGGCCCGCGCACCGAGCTGTGCTGCACGCGGTAGGCCTCAAAGCGGTGAATGTGCCCGTCATCCATGCGCACGGGAACTGTCACCGTCAGTACGCGTTCAGGATACTTGATCATCTCGCGCGTGTCGTTGTCGAGGTCCAAAGCGTTTGCCGCGGTATCGAAATTCTCCAGCGCAACGTCGTAGGCGTTGGCTGCAATGGTTGTCGTCAGCATCTTCCTACCCTCCATTCGGGACCTATATCTCTTGCATACTGCCGAATCAAACCTCAGCTTGCATGGGCAACTTCTTTCACTGACTCCTTGTACAGTTCACGTCCTCGCGCCAGCGCGCGCTCATCCAGCGCCACCCAGCGCGGATTCTTCACCAGCCGCCGCAGCGCCGCATCGACACTGGCATCCGGCAACACCGCGGCAATCTCCAGCAGCACGCCCAGCATCACCATGTTGCCCGCGCGCGCATCTCCCAGTTCGTTGGCCATTTGCGTAAATGGCCGCGCCAGCACATGCACGTCTTCCCTGCGCACAATCGTCTGGATACGTCTCGCCGTTGTAGACGATCCATCCGCCCGCAGCGCACGCCCGCATAGAATTTTCTCAGCGAAGGCTCATTCATCGCCACCAGCACATTGGGCTGCGTCACCATCGGCGAATCGATAGGCTGGCCAGCCAGGCGCACATGGCAGTTCGAGGTGCCCGAGCGCATCTCCGGACCATACGACGGCAGCCACGAAACCTCCAGCCCCGCATCCAGTCCGGCCTCGGCCAGCACCTCGCCCAGCAGCAGCACGCCCTGCCCGCCAAAGCCCGCCACGCGCACGCGCAGATCCAGCTCTGCTACTCGCATGCTTCCAAGGCGTGCGCGTTGCCTTCCGGCAGATCCCTCGGTGTCGACGCCAAGAATCTGCGGAATCTCGGCCAGCGCCGGCGCCGCTTCTGGCAACGGCTTGCGGCTGTGCCTCCTTGGTGCGATCGCAAAACACGCCCAGCGGAAAGGTCTTCTCCATCACGTCGCGCACCCAGTGCTGCGCTTCCACCGGCGGCATCTTCCAGATCGTCGGGCAGGGCGACAGCACTTCGACGAGCGAGAAGCCCAGCCCGCGCACCTGGTTTTCCACCGCACGCTTGATGGCGCGCGTTTGCCTGCGCAATCTGCTTGTTGTCTCCCAGGCCCACGCGCTCAATGTAGACCGGAGCCTCCAGCGTCGCCAGCAACTCGCTCACATGCAGCGGATAGCCTTCCGTAGCCGCGCTGCGCCCATTCGGCGTCGTCGTGCTCTTCTGGCCCAGCAACGTTGTCGGCGCTGCCTGTCCGCCCGTCATGCTGTAAATGGCGTTGTTGACGAAGATCACCGTAATGTTTTCGCCGCGATTGGCCGCATGCAGAATCTCCGCGGCTCCGATGGCCGACAGATCGCCGTCGCCTTGGTAGCTAATTACGATGCTCTCCGGCCGGCTCCGCTTTGCCGCCGTTGCAACAGCGGGCGCGCGGCCATGCGCGGCCTGAATATTGCCTACGTCAAAGTAGTAGTAAGTGAAGACCGAGCAGCCTACCGGGCCAACCAGAATCGTTCTGTCCTGGATGCCCAACTCGTCGATGGCCCGCGCCAGCATCTTGTGCACAATGCCGTGCCCGCAGCCTGGGCAAAAGTGAGTATGGTGCTGCAACTCCTCCTTGCGCTCATAACTCTCGTAGAATGCCTTCGCCTTGGCATGTGCCACTGTATATTCAGGGACCGCTTCGCTCAATTCATTCACCATTTCGCTAGACATGAGCCATCCGCCTTTCTTCCGGCTCCGCGGCCGGCAGGGTACGCTGGGCCAGCTTGCGCACCAGGGCGAGAACCTCTTCGTGCGAGGGCACATTTCCACCCATGCGGCCTAAAAATTCCACCGGCCTTGCTCCGTTCACCGCCAGTCGCACATCTTCCACAAGCTGGCCATTGCTCATTTCCACCACCACAAAAACACGCGCTCGCTTGGCCAGCCGCTGGAAATGCTCCTTGGGGAATGGATACAGGGTGATCGGCCTCAGCACGCCCACGTTCAGTCCATCCTCGCGCGCCTCCGCCGCCACCGCTTTCAGAATCCGCCCCACAATTCCGTATCCCACCAGTACAATCTCGGCGTCGTCGGTTTGCCACTCTTCGGCGCGCGTCTCAATCCGCTCCGCGAGGGTGTACTTGGCCTCCAGATGGCGAACATGCGCCTCCAACCGATCGTTATCCAGATACAGCGAATTGATCAGGTTGGTGCGCGACTCTCTGGTGCCGGCCACGGCCCACTTCGGCAGCCGCGGTTCGACTGCGGTCTGCGGAAACTCCACCGGCTCCATCATCTGTCCGATGAATCCATCCGCCAGCAACACCACCGGGTTGCGATACTTGTCGGCCAGTTCAAAGGCCAGCGCCGTCAAATCCGCCATCTCCTGCGCGGAGTGGGGCGCCAGCACAATGGTCCGGTAGTTGCCGTGGCCGCCGCCCTTCACCACCTGGTGATAATCGCTCTGCTCAGCGGCAATGCTGCCTAATCCCGGCCCGCCGCGAGTTATATCCGCGATGACGCACGGTAACTCAGCGCCCGCCAGATAACTAATGCCTTCCTGCATCAGGCTGATTCCCGGCCCGCTCGACGAGGTCATGACGCGCACGCCAGCCGCCGCCGCGCCATAGAGCATGTTGATGGCCGCCACTTCGCTCTCCGCTTGCAGAAACACGCCGCCCACCTGCGGCAAATAGGTCGCCGCGGCTTCGGTAATTTCGCTGGCTGGCGTAATAGGATATCCATAGAACCCGCGGCATCCGGCAAGAATGGCGCTGCGTACAATCGCTTCATTGCCCTTCATCAGTTGCTTATGCATGGCTTGCCCCCAAACTGCCTGGCTCCAACCCTTGCGCGCCACCGGCGAGTGGTCTTGTAAGACGCAGCACGGTAATCGCTCCCGGCTCAGGACACGCCATGAAACAAATTCCGCATCCATTGCAGCCCGCGCCCGCATAAGTGGCCGTGCGATAGCCATAGTGATTCAGGCGGTCGCTCAGGCGGATCACTTTCTGCGCACACGCTTCCACGCAAAGCCCGCATCCCTTGCACTCATCTGTATTGACCCGCAGCAAGCCACGGTCCCGTTTCTCTGCATCCGTCATCCGGTGCTCCTTTCCAGGCGACCGCCCACGCCTCAGGCGTAGACCACTGCCGCCGTTGCTTTGCGCTCCAGGCAATGCGAGCGCAAGGCGAGATCTTCCAGTTCAGCTTGAAGCCGCGGATCGGCAATGGCGATCGACGCGCCGGCGCATTCACGGAGCGCCTTCGTGGCCTGCATGCACTTGCGTTGGTACTTATGGCTCCAATTCATAGGCGATCGCCTCCGAATCCCGCAACCAACCAGCGTCCCGCTTGTACCTTCGTGCCCACAAAGCCTGCCTTCAGGTCCGTGCCGGTAATTCCTCAAGCCCGAGCAAATCTAAGCTTCCTATCAGGGAGCTGCCGTGATGCGCATCACGCTCATGGGCCGGGCATTCCGGTCAGTATCGGCATGAATTTTATGCATTTTGAGAAGAGAATCCTGCGGTGCACGTTATGCCCGGATTCAACCAGAGAAATCGAAGCCAATGTGGGACCAAAATGGGTCTAAAACGCGCTCAAAGTGGTCGTATATCCGCGGTTTTACCAGGCTTTCAGCACGACAAAAAGAGAGTGCGCAGTGGTAGGACCACTGACCAAATTTCGGCGTATGATGGACTGGAATGCAGAGCATTTGCAGACCAGGAGCCCAAGTGATTCGACAGAAAATACTGTTCCACCAACCCTTGTTTCTACTGGCGGCAGCGGCTGCGTTTGTGGTTCTTCCGGCAAGTGCGCTGGATTCATCCGCAGTTTGCAACGCCCGTGCCTATGGGGCCAAAGGCGACGGCGTAACCAAAGATACGGCGGCCATACAGAAAGCGATCGATGCGTGCGCGCTGAAAGGCGGCACGGTGCGCCTCACTGCGGGCACCTACCTCAGCGCGCCCATCATGCTCAAGAGCAACATCACCTTGCAGTTGGACAAGGGCGCAACGCTGCTTGGTTCAGCCGATCACGCGGAGTATCCTCCTATCACCATGTTTCATCTGCCCGACTTGCAGCCGTTGGTGAGCGCGGCCAACGCTACGAATGTCGCCATCACCGGCGAGGGCGTGATCGACGGCAACGGCACGAGCTGGTGGGAAGAGGCGCGCAGAACCAAGAATGCCGGAGTTCTGGGTACAGAGCATCCGCGGCCCAAACTCATCATCTTCGACCATTGCAAGCATGTGCGCGTCGAAGGCATCACCATTCAGAACTCGCCGATGTGGCAGTTGGTGCCGTACTACTCGGACGACGTGGTGATTCGCAACATCAAGGTTCTTGCGCCTGCGCACTCGCCCAATACCGATGCCATCGATCCCTTTTCGTCGTCGCACGTGGTCATCGATCATGTGCTTGCGGACGTGGGCGATGACGACATCGCCATCAAGTCCGGCCCCATCAACTCTCCCGGGCCCGACGATCCCAGCCGCGACATCACCATCACCGATTGCACTTTCCTGCACGGCCATGGCCTCTCCATCGGCAGCGAGATCGCCGGTGGCGCGCAGAACATTCGCGCCGAGCGCATTCACTTCGAAGGCACCGACAACGGCATTCGCGTGAAGGCCAATCGCGACCGCGGCAACGATGTGGGCCACCTCGTCTTCCGCGACATCGACATGAAGGACGTGAAGAATGCGATCATCATCAGCGAGTATTACCCTAAAGTTCTGCCGCCCGAGACTGAAGCGCCGCAGCCGGTTACGCGGCTTACTCCGCGCTTTCACGACATCGTCCTTGAGAATGTCACGGCCACCGGCAGCGATGTGGCCGGCGTGATCGTTGGCTTGCCGGAATCGCCCATTCCCGGCGTGGTTCTGCACAACGTGAAGATCGGCGCCCAGCATGGACTGACCATCAGTTATGCCGATGTGTCAGGAACGGGCGTGGAGATCAAGGCTACCGAGGGAGAGGCAATTACCAAACTGGCCGGTGCCAAGGTTTCGCTTCGCTGATTGCACAACGGGCAACAAAAAGAGGCTACGCCGGTTGGCGTAGCCTCTTTTCGTTTTGGCCAAAGATGGCCAAAGCTGGTGACTGAATCTTACTGGTTGACGCCGCTGGCCAGGAATCCGCCGTCGACCACGATGGTTTGTCCGGTCACGAACGAAGCGGCATCGGAGGCCAGATAGAGGACGGCTCCCACCACCTCTTCGGTCTTGCCGAAGCGGCCCATGGGCGTGCGCATCAATAACTCCTTGCCGCGCGGCGAGTTATCCAGCAGGTCGGCATTCAGAGCGGTGCGGAAGACGCCGGGGGCAACGGCGTTGACCGTAACGCCTTTCTTCGACCACTCCACCGCCAGCGAGCGGGTCAGCGAAGCCACGCCGGCCTTGCTGGCTGCATAGGCGGCCACTTCTGTCAGCGCCGCAAATGCGTTCAGCGAAGAGATGTTGATGATGCGGCCGAAGCCGCGCTCCAGCATCGATTTGCCGAAGATTTGGCAGCCGCGCAGCGTGCCGGTCAGGTTGGTGTTGACAATGTCGGTCCACTCCTCTTCCGGCTGCGTCAGCGTGGGCGTGCGCTTGATTTTGCCTGCGCAGTTGACGAGGATGTCGACCTTGCCAAATTTCTCCAGCGTCGCGGCCAGCAGCTTTTCCAACGAAGCGCGATCGCTTACGTCGGAGGCCAGGCGCAAGGTCTTGCGGCCCTTTGCTTCAATGGCGGCGGCGGTCTCATCCACCTGCTGCTGACGGCGCGCCGAGGCCACAACATCGGCGCCGGCATCGGCCAGGCCCAGGCTCAGCGCGAGTCCGATGCCCGAGGTTCCACCAATCACAACGGCTACTTTACCTTCAAGACTGAAAATCTGATTGCTCACTTGCATCTCCATTCCGGTTACGCGCAGAGCCGCCAGGGGCGGCTGCGCATGAACAACATATTATGCTTTGCGTCCCAGGAAGACAGGCGCGATGTGGCGGTCGAAAAGGTTCTCCGTCACGTTCTTTGCAATCACCGCTTCATTGGCTTCGAGCAGGTCGAGATAGCGGCGTTCCATCTTGGCCGCCACCTTGAATCCCACATGCAGCAACTGCCGCAGGCTGCTGTTATAAGCCGGATTGGCCTGCACATGGCGCAACGCAGAAGTGTACTGCTCGGAGGTCCAGCCGCGCACCGCGTCGGGTGAGGGCAGCTTGGCTGGATCGATATCGATGACCGTGGCATAAGGCGCGCAGAGCTCTTCGCGGTGCGCAAAGGCCTGGGCGTAGATTTCCTTGGCCAGCGCGAGTCCGTCGCCGCCGGCTTCCGCCAGGCCGATCAACTCTTCCAGCCATGTGGTGCCAGCGGTCTTCAGGTGCACGCCCGCGTCAAACTTTTTCATGGTGGCGTGAATGGCAGAATAGATTGAGAACTTGTCGCTGCCGGAATGGACGCTCAGCTTCAAATTCTGTCGTCACCGTGGTGGTTTTACCGGCATTACCGGCCCCGGAAATAACCCTGATGGCGCCTCCAGCACCCGCGGAGCTCGTGATGGAGACGAGTTGCGGTATTCGGTGTAGCATCCACGGCTTGCACGGTGAAGCCGCACGTTTGCGCGGTTGTGGGCGTGCCTGAGATCGTGTTGGTGGTCCCCGTGGACGATCCGAGACTCAAGCCGGTGCACATCGCGCCAGATGCGACGCTCCACTTTACCGGAGTGGCACAGCCTGCCGTGCTGAGTGTCTGCGAATATGCCGTCCCGACCGTTCCACCGGGAAGCGAAGTAGTGATGACGGAGCAGGAATTGGTTGTTGGCGGAAGAATGGGCAGTGAGTAGAATGAGACGGAAAAGCTGCCGCCCGTGGAATCGGTGAAATACACCGTGCCGCTTGCATCCGTGGTCCCATTGGCAATCTGTGTCGCGCCCCTC
>CAVZNE010000179.1:0-5425 GCA_963776445.1 Terriglobales bacterium | reverse complement strand
GCACGACCGCTCCCATGCGCAAGCCCGGAGAGGCAGGCGTGAAGGTAACGGATTCCGTGCAGGTGGCGCCTGCGGCGAGAATTGCGCTCCCACATGCCGATGCTCCGGTGCCGGCCGCGAAGTCGAGATTGGGCGTGCCAAACGTCAGCACTCGCACGGCAGCCACGCTGCCCGCAACCTGGGCCTTGACGGTAACGGTCTGTTGGCCGGACGTAGTACCGACGGGTTGCGGTGTGGCAAAAACCGATTGCGCCCGCGCGCCGATGGCCGTCAGCAACAGTGCCGCCAAGGCCAGCATCCAAGCCCGGCGGTTTCGCAGCGCAAACCGCGCGGCGCCAGACAGTCTGCGATCGCGCATGCAGCGGTTCGGGTCTTCTTGTGCGGCTTGGTCCAGAACTGTGGCGGGGCCGGACAATTGGCATATGTGCGTCTTTGGACTGGGGATTTGAACTGGAATGCAGTTCATGTGGGCTCCATGTGGTCTTCCAGACTATAAGTTCTTGCTGTTGGCGTGCCTAACTCGTCGTGCTCTGGCGGAACGGGCGACGGACTAAAATCGCTGACGATCTGTGGTCTCCAGACATCGGCAACCCCGGAGGAGGTCTGGGGAACGGATCTTGAGGCAGCGAACCCTATCCTCGCACAGCGCGTGACTCTCAATGCCAGTGTTTCACTACATAGAATTTAAAAACTGTGCATTGTGGTCCACGTTGAATCAGGGCAAGTCTCTGCGTCCCATAACGGGGATAAGCAAAAAGTGTGTTTCATCTGGCACGTCACCCAAGATTAGATGCGCAATCCAGTCTGGCGTCTAGGGTGACCAGTAGGTACCCTGGATGTGAGGCATGCGAACTCCCTGAGCTTATTCCCTCAGCCGGGCCTCACAGGATCTGTTTGCCTCCATTCAACACGGATGCGGCGCGGCCGGAATTCAGGAGGTTTTCTTCTCGAAAAAGCTCTCCACATCCGCGATGGCCGTGGTCACCCGGTAGGGCGGCAGGCTGGACAAAAAGGTCTGGCCGTAGCGCTGCCGCCGGATACGGGGGTCCAGCAGAACCAGCACTCCGCGGTCTTCGAGTGACCGGATCAGCCGCCCGAAGCCCTGCTTCAGCGTTAGCACCGCCGCCGGTACCTGATAGTCGAAGAAGGGCTTGCCTCCGTCTTCCTCAATGGCTTTCATGCGCGCGGAGACCACTGGATCGCTGGGCACGGCAAAGGGAAGGCGGTCGATAATCACGCAACTCAAGGCTTCGCCTTGCACGTCCACACCCTGCCAAAAGCTGGAAGTTCCGAAAAGCACGGCGTTGGGCGTGGAACGGAACTCCTCCAAAAGCGCCTTGCGGGGCGCAGAGCCGTGCAGCAGGATGGGGAAATCCAGCACCGGCATCAGGCGCTCGTACAGGTCGCGCATCTGGCTGTAGCTGGTGAAAAGGCAAAACGCGCGGCCCTGGGTAATCTCCAGAACCTGGCGGATGCAGTGCGCGGCGGCCTCGGGAAAGTCCGCGTCGCGCGGGTCGGGCATCTCTGGCGGCAGGTAGAGCAGCGCCTGCTTTTCGTAGCGGAAGTGCGAGGGCACCACCAGTTCGCGCGCTTCTCTGAGGCCCAGCCGCTTGCGCATATGCTCAAATCCACCCTTGACGGTAAGCGTGGCCGACGTCAGCACAACCGTGGGAATGTTCTCAAAGACTTGCTCGGAAAGCAGTTCGGAAACGTCAATGGGTGTGGCCTGCAGGAAGGTGGTGCGGGACTGCGATCGAATGCCGGCTGACCGCCCCCCGGACTTTTCTGTAGCGCCCCCGAACATGCGGCGCTCCATCCAATAGACCATGTTGTGGGCGTTGGATTCGAGCAGAAATTCCAGCTCAGAACGCAGGCGGGCCACGCGTTTCTTCAGCCCCGGCGCCTCGTCGACGCCTTTCAGTCCCTCCATCTCTGCTTCCAGGCGCTTCAGCGTAGCGCGCACGGCCATATACAAATCGCCGGAAGTCTCCAGAAATTCCTCGCGGGCGGTGAAGGGCTGGCGTCCGTCGCCGGTCATGGGCAGGCCGGCAAAGAACATGCGGGCGCGTTCGCGCAGTTGCTGGGTAAGAGCCGGAATGCCTGTGGCGCCGTCCTTGCCACGCAGCAGTACATCGGTGTCGCGCGCCAGTTCCTCGAAGCGGATGTTGCTGACCGAAAGTCCGAAATAATTTGAGGCCACGTCTTCCAACTCGTGCGCCTCGTCAAAGACCACCGCCGCAGCCTCGGGCAGAATGCCCGCATCGGGCGCGCCGCCAGCTTCCTGCTTGACCGAAAGGTCGGCAAAAAACAGGTGGTGATTCACGATGATAATGTCCGATTCCAGCGCCTTGCGCCGCATCTCGGTGATAAAGCAGCGCCGGTAGTCAGGACAAGTTGATCCCAGGCAGGCCTCGGTTCGCGCATCCAGCTTTTGCCACAAGGCGCTCGATTCGGGCATGCCGGAAAGCTCGGCGCGGTCGCCGGTCTCGGTAGTCTGTTCCCACTCGGCAATCTGCCGGTACTGGTCGATCTCCTCCAGCCCGGACAGAATCGGCTGCATGCGCAATGCGGTCAACTTGTGACGGCACAGGTAGTTGGCCCGGCCTTTCATGTAGCAGACGCGCAGTGGACCAAGCAGGGTCTCGAGGAAGGGTATGTCGCGAAAATAAAGCTGATCCTGCAGGGCCTTGGTGCCGGTGGATACGATGACCCTTTGACCGGTACGCAGGGCAGGCAACAGATAAGCAAGGGTTTTGCCGGTGCCGGTGCCGGCCTCGACGATCAGGTGCCGGTGCTCTTCGAGCGCCCGCTCCACGGCCTTGGCCATCTCAAACTGGCCGGAACGGTATTCATAAGGCAGCGAAGAACGCGCCAGGATGCCGCCCGGTGAGAAGAACTCAAACAGGGTGGGCAAAGCGCGGGTTGGGTTTTCGCTGACGGGCATCGGGTACTCTACCCATCATAGTGATGCAGCGGGCCGCGGGCCGTTCGGAACCTCCCGGAGACGCTGACCCGTGCTTGTTCTCCTTAACCGAAATCCGGGTCTTTGCCGGAGGCGCTGGTGTGGTACTGCTCCGCGCTTTGCACTTGGCTGTGCCGCGAGTCCGTCCATTGCCCGATCAGAAACGTCTCCTCGGGGCTGGCTGCGTCCTCCACGTTTTGCCCGCCCGTCAGCAGCTTCCTGCGGACCTCGGCGGCACGGCGCGCTGCGGCTCCCTTTTCGGCTTGCGCGGCAGCGTAGAAATCGGTTGCCTGGATGCTCATGGAGTTCCCGTGAATGTGCATCGTTCCCTCCTGAACGAACTGAAGGCAATCAACTTACCAACCGCGAGCGGGTAAAATGGGAGGATACTAACCCATAAAGGCTTTCCTTTGACAGGCTTCGGCCTGTTGGATCCGCCAACTTGGTCGATTTCTGAAATACTCGCCGTGCAGCCAGGACAAGCATGGATCCGATTCCCTTCCAAATGAGAAGGGTTTGGAATGCAGCTTTCATGATCTACTGGAAGTAGTGTGATTCCGCCGTCGGCGGCATGAAGTACCTGCTGGATATGTAGATGCTTCTTTGGCGGGTTGAAAAGCCTGAAAGCCCTGCCTCTTCGTGATTTCTCGGCGACCGGTCGAATGATCTTCTGCTGCCGCTTCCGACTCCGTGGGAGTTGGCCGAAAAGCGACCACCGGACACAGGATACGGGGCAAATCCTTCGTAAAATTGGACTGGCCTGCACGGAACAGACGGATGCCGTTGGGCCTCTCCCCTTGGGCGAACGGCGATTGGAGACAAGTTTTGGCGAACTATCGTAGATCGGTTGTACCCACCAAGCTGGGCGCGGAAGCGCAGCCGCTGGTGGCCATTGTGGGCCGCCCCAATGTGGGCAAATCCACGCTTTTCAACCGGCTCACCAAGAGCCGGCGGTCGATTGTGGGCGACGAGCCCGGCATTACCCGCGACCGTATCTATGGCGACACGGAGTGGAACGGACGTCATTTTCGCGTAGTCGACACGGGCGGCATTGTGCCGGACGATCCGGAACTGATCCCCACCGAGATCTACAACCAGGCCAAGGTGGCGCTGGAAGAGGCCGATGCGCTGGTGCTGGTGGTGGATGCGCGCACCGAATTGGCCAGCCCGGACTACGACCTTGTGCGCCTGTTGCAGCGCAGCGGCAAGCCCGTTTTTCTGGCAGTAAACAAGGTAGAAGGAGAGGCGATGGCCATGGAGGCGGAGAACTTTCGCCAACTGGGCCTCCGCAACGTCTTTCCCATCAGCTCGGAACATGGGCTGGGGATTGGGGACCTGCTGGACGGCATTGCGGATGCATTCCCGGCGCCACCCGAGGTTGTGCTGACCCGGGATGAGGTCCTGGCCGCCGAACAGGCCGAGATTGAAGCGAAGGCCGCAGCGGAAGACGCGGCCCTGGCCACGGGCGAAGAGATCGACGACGATGAGGATCGCTCCTTGAGCCGCACGCATGGCGAGTTTGACGTGCGCGAGACGTCGATCGCCATCATCGGCCGGCCCAATGTGGGCAAGTCCACTCTTTTGAACGCTTTGACGGGAACCGAACGGGCCATTGTTTCACCCATTGCCGGCACCACGCGCGACGCGGTGGACGAAGTAATCGAGTTCGAAGGCGAAACGCTGCGGTTTGTGGACACCGCCGGCATCCGTCGCAAGAGCAAGACGCACCTGATGGCGGAAAAGCTGAGCGTGGTGATGGCGCGGCGTCACCTGGAGGCCGCGGACGTGGCTTTGCTGGTGATCGACGCTGCCGACGGCGTGACCGGCGCGGACGCCACCATTGGCGGCTATGCCCACGAGAGCGGGCGCAGCGTGATCGTGCTGGTGAACAAGTGGGACAAGGTGACCACCGGGCGCACCGACGGCAAGCCTCCGGCCGACCGCGAGGTCTATCAGGAGCAACTACGCCGCCAGCTCAAGTATTTGAACTATGCATCGGTGATCTTTCTTTCGGCGCTGGAGGGAACGGGCATCGAGCGGGTGTTGCACGAGGTAAAAGCCGTGGCGGCGGAGCGGCGTAAACGCGTGACAACAGGGCAGATGAACCGCTTTCTGGAGAAGATCGACTTTCAGCGCGCGCCGGTGCCCATGGCCAAGCGGATGCGCATCTTCTACATGACGCAGGCGGCCGTTGCGCCGCCGACGTTTGTGCTGTTTACCGACCGCGACATCAAGATGCACTTCAGCTTCGAGCGCTTCCTGGAGAACCAAATCCGCGAGACTTTCGGCTTCAAGGGCACGCCGATCTGGTTCAAGATCAGGGCGCGCAACGCGGTGAACAAGGAACGGTAGAGAGCAGGGAACGAAAACCAAGGAGTGACGTTTCGGCGTCACTCCTTTCCTTTTTGCGGGGCTTTTCAGGGCTCAAAAGCGGAGCTTTGGAGTTCCTCTTTTCCGGCAAAA
>CAVZNE010000178.1:0-8462 GCA_963776445.1 Terriglobales bacterium | reverse complement strand
AAGTTCCGTTTCCGGGACAGGGGAAAGACGTTGAAAAGCGCCGTGAGCAGCAGGTATTTGAGCAGCCCGAACACGTCGAAGCGGCCTTGCCGCGGGCCGTGCTGCGGATTGCGGAAGTGGCGATAGTCCGCCAGCATTTCGGCCGACATGGCGGCCGCCAGGTGCCGCCGGATGGGGCCGGGCAGAGCATAGAGAACCAGCGGCCCGTCGAAGGCCGTTACATGATTGGCGACGATCAGCATCGGCGCATCCTGTATTGGCGCGTTGGGGGCCACCGCATGCGGCGTCACAATCCGGGGATCGGCCAGCAGCCACACCAGCGGGCGCAGCACCGCCTCCACAAAGGCCGTGCGCAGCCATGGGAAGGGCCTGCGCCACGGCCAGCGGGGATAGCTGATCCGGCCTTGCGCCGGCTCGTTCTCGTCGGTATTGTCATTCTGGCCGGACCCTGAGCGAAGCGAAGGAGCAGCCGAAGAACCTGCATCGCGTCCTTCGCTTGCGGAAGCCGGGGCAGTCCACGCCGCCCGTGCGCCGTGCGCATCGCCCGCCAGCAGGCCGCGCAGTTCTCCCAGCGTTTGCACCTGCTCCAGCAGGCCGTTTCCGGCTGCCAGGCCCAGTCGCTCTTCCAGGGCCGCCGCCAGTTGCACGCGGCCCAGGCTGTCCAGATGCAAGTCCTCGGTCAGGCGCAGTTCGTCCCCGATTCCCGCCGGAGTTTCGCCGGCAATCTGCGCGATCAGCGTCAGCAGCCAGTCGGCCGACGCGGTAAAGGCGCCGGTGCCGCCGGCCTGTGCCGCCGCCTGGATACTGGCCAGCCAGGCTTCCACTTCCTTGCGCCTTACCTTGCCGGCCGAGCTGCGCGGCAGGTCCGGCTCCGGCCACAGCACCCAGCGCCGCAACTGCTGGAACTCCGCCAACCGGGCATTGGCGCCCTCAATGGCCGCCGCAGCCTGTTCTCCGGCTCCGTAGCAGGCCAGCACGGCGCAGGGTTCGGTTCCCGCCGCCGTCTCCATCGGCACCACCGCGCAGGCGGCCACTCCCGGTTCCTGCTCAATGGCGGCTTCCAGGTCCTCGGGGTGCAGGTTCATGCCCGCCGCGGTCACAATCACTTCGCTTTTGCGGCCCACAAAACGCAAATCTCCCGTGGACTGAAACTCCGCCAGGTCGCCGGTGGCCAGCCACTCGCTGGGGCGTGGCTGCATTGCGCCGCCAGACCAGGTGCCCGCGGAGATCATGGCGCCGCGAACGAGAACCTCGCCGTCCGGACCCAGCTTCACCTCGCGTCCCGGCATCGGCTTGCCGATGGTGCCCCGCGCCACGTGAAAGGGATGGTTCAGCGTGATCAAAGCCGTGCTCTCGGTCATGCCGTAGCCCTGAATGACCACCAGGCCCAGCCCATTCCAGAACTGTTCCAGCGCCGCCGGCAGCGCTCCGCCGCCCGACACCACCGCCCAGAACTTGAAGCCCAGCAGGGAATGAATCTTGCGGAAGCGAATCCAGCGTCTCCAGGCTCGAATGCCTTGGGAAGCCGCAAGCCGCTCCGCGAGGCCCGGATCGGTCGCTTCCAGATGGGTTTTGAGCAGCGCCATCACCCTGGGTACGGCGGCCAGCACGCTGATGCGTTCGCGGCGGATGGTCTCAATCAGCCGGGGCGCCACCAGGCGGCTCTCGAAGTGCAGTTGGCCGCAAAAAATCGGCGGAACCCACAGGCCCATGGTTTGGCCGTAGACGTGGCTCAGGGGCAGCGTGTGCAGAATGCGCAGGGGATGGATCAGGCGCTCGTAGCGCAGATAGCGCTGCGCCCCTTCTTCGATGGGGCCGATGCTGGCCAGCACGTTGCCGTGCGTGACCACAATGCCCTTGGGATCGCCGGTGGTGCCGGAAGTGAAGAGAATCTCCAGCGGCGTTTCTGGCGATAGTCCCGCCACCGGTCCGGCTTCCTCGACGGGAAGGGCAGTGAGCCAGTACTCAAAGGGCAGGCACGGACAATCGGCGGGCAACTGGCCCAGCAGCAGGCCATCGCCCACCGCCAGCTTGGGGCGTGCGTCGGCGGCCACGCGCGCCGCAAAGTCGGCCGTTCCGTTGGCGTCCAGCGGAACCGCCAGCACGCCGCGCAGCAGGCAGCCGTAGAAGGCGGCCATCCACTCCGCGCTGTTCTCTGCCCACAGCAGCACGCGGTCACCCGGGCCAATGCCTCGCTGCGCCAGCAAACCGCCAAAGCGGCCGGCCAGCCGCGCAATTTCGCCGTAGGTGGTAACCCGTCTCCGAATGCCCTGGTAGTGCACCACCGCAACCTCGCGGTCGTAGCGTCGAAAGTCGTCGAGCAGTGTAGCCAAATGGTCGCGCATGGCATCTCCGGGAAGAATCATGGTAACGCGCCCACCGTCGTTCCACGACATACTGCTCGTCACAGCGTCTCCCCCTTGTTCAGAACGAAAGCCGAACGCATCACCCTTGCCGCGTCTTTCGCTTCATCTTCGCCGCTTTCCCGCGCTATTCTCAATGCAGCGTGGCTTCCAAACCGCCCATCTCCGACACCTCTCCCCATCCGGCTACGGCGTCAGACCCGTTCGCCTGCTTCCATCCGGTGACGGCGGCGTGGTTTCGCGCCGTGTTTGACGCGCCGACGCAGCCGCAGAGCCTGGGCTGGCCGGTGATTGCGCGCGGCGAAAGCGCCCTGATTCTGGCGCCCACCGGCACTGGCAAAACCCTCGCGGCCTTTTTGTGGTGCCTGGACCGGTTGATGCTGCATCCCCGACCGGCAGGAGCGACGGAGGGCTGCCGCATCGTTTACGTATCGCCCCTCAAGGCGCTGGCCGTGGACGTGGAGCGGAACCTGCGTTCGCCGTTGGCCGGTATGGCCAACATGGCCAGCCGCATGGGTGTGCCTTTCCGCGAACCGCAAATCCACGTGCGCACCGGCGACACGCCGCCGCGGGAGCGGGCCCGCTTTCTGCGCCATCCGTCGGAAATTCTGATCACCACTCCAGAGTCGCTCTACCTGCTGCTGACCTCGCAGTCGTCCGAGGTTCTGCGCACCGTCGATACGGTGATCATCGACGAAATCCACGCCCTGGTTCCCACCAAGCGAGGGGCTCATCTGGCGCTTTCACTTGAGCGGCTTGAAGCGTTGACTCAAAAGCGCTTACAGCGAATAGGACTTTCCGCCACACAGCGCCCGCTGGAAGAGGTGGCCCGCTTCCTGGGTGGCGTGGAAACGCCGCAGGCTATGGCAGGAAAGAATGCTTCAGGGGCTAAAGCCCCCGCTGATTTTGCGGCACTTACGGCACGACTGAAGTCGTGCCATGATACAGAGCCGATTTTTTTCACAGGCTCTCAATCCACAGGCTCTCAATCCACGGCCTCCGAGCCCGCCTGGTCCTCCGATCTGGCCGATTCCGCCCCCCTGCATTACCGTCCTGTCACCATCGTCAACGCCAGCGCTCCCAAGCAGTTGAAGCTGCGCATTGAAGTTCCGGTTGAAGATATGGCGCGCCTCTCCGCGCAGGAAGAACTGCCCAGCGGACCGGCCTCGCAGGCCCCGCGCCGGGTCTCTATCTGGAATGCCATTCATCCACGCCTGCTGGAACTGATCCGCGAGCGCAATTCGACCATTCTGTTTGTGAACAGCCGCCAGGTGGCCGAGCGGCTGGCCGGGGCGCTGAACGATCTGGCCGGAGAGCCGATTGCCCGCGCTCATCACGGCTCGCTGGCCGCCTCGCAGCGGTCCATCATTGAAGAACAATTAAAAGCGGGGCAGATTCGCGCCCTCTGCGCCACTTCGACCCTTGAACTGGGCATCGACATGGGCGCCGTGGACCTGGTGATCCAGATTGAGGCGCCGCCCTCGGTGGCCAGCGGCATGCAGCGCATTGGCCGCGCCGGGCACCAAATCAACGCGGTCAGCGAGGGCATTCTCTTTCCCAAGTACCGTGCCGACCTGGTGGCCTGCGCCGCCGTGACCCGCGCCATGCACGAGGGGCACATCGAGTCCACGCGCTTTCCGCGCAACCCGCTGGACGTGCTCTGCCAGCAAATTGTCGCCATTGTGGCCCACCCGCCCAGCATGGCCGCGCCGCCGCGCCGCGGCAAAGTCCTGAAGGGAGCCCGGCGCGCAAAAAGCCAAACCGCCGAACTGGAATTCGCCTTCGAACCCGCAGATTCACGGGGTGCCCCATCCTTTCGATTCCCTTCTGTCGCAAGGGTGGGAAACCAGGAACCTCAATCAGTCTCCGTTTACCAACAAACCGAAGCCCCGAAGCCGGAAGTCAGCGTCGACGCCCTTTTCGAGCTGGTCCGCCACGCCGCGCCTTTTGGCGGGCTCACCCGCGCGGCCTTCGAGGGCGTGCTCGATCTGCTCAGCGGCCGCTACCCCTCCGACGAATTTGCCGAACTGCGTCCCCGCCTCAACTGGGACCGCGTGCGCAACGTGGTCACGGCGCGCGACGGAGCGGCCCGGCTGGCCATTCTCAACGCGGGCACCATTCCCGACCGCGGCCTCTACGGCGTCTTCCTGGCGCACAGTGAGGGCAAATCCGTGCGCGTGGGCGAACTCGACGAGGAGATGGTCTTCGAGTCGCACTCCAACGAGACCTTCATTCTGGGCGCTTCCACCTGGCGCATCGTGGAGATCACCCACGACCGGGTCCTCGTCGAGCCCGCGCCCGGCGAGCCCGGAAAAATGCCGTTCTGGAAGGGCGACAGCCCAGGCCGCCCGCTGGAGTTTGGCCGCCGCATCGGCGCGCTGATCCGCGAACTGCGCGCCCTGCCCAAACCGGCCGCTCTCACGCGCCTTGTTGCCGAGCACGACCTGGACCCTGGCGCGGCGGAAAATCTGATGCAATTTTTGGCCGATCAGGAGGCTGCAACCGGCGTTGTGCCCGACGACCGGACTGTTGTGATTGAGCGCTGCCGCGATGAACTGGGCGACTGGCGGGTCTGCGTGCTCACTCCCTTTGGCAGCCGCATCCACATTCCCTGGGCCATGGCGGTCACCGCGCGCATCCGCGCCGCCGGAGGGCCTGAAGTGGAGGCGCTGTGGGGCGACGACGGCTTTGTGCTGCGTTTTCCCGATACCGACGAGCCGCCCGATCCAGACTGGTTCCTGGTCGAGTCGGCCGAGGCCATGGCTCTCGTCCTGCGCCAGTTGGGCTCGACGGCGCTGTTTGCCGGGCGCTTTCGCGAGGCTGCCGGGCGCGCGCTGCTGCTGCCGCGCCGCCGCGCCGATGCCCGTTCGCCGCTGTGGCAGTTGCGCAAGCGCGCCTACGATCTGTTGAGCGTGGCCTCGCGCTATCCCTCTTTCCCGCTGCTGCTGGAGGCCTATCGCGAGTGCCTGCGCGACGTCTTCGACATGCCCGCGCTGATTGAGACGCTGCGCGCCATTGAGCAGCGACAGCTTCGCGTGCATGTGGTCGAGACGCGCACGCCCTCGCCCTTTGCCGCATCGCTGCTGTTCAGCTATGTGGCCAACTTCCTCTACGATGGCGATGCTCCGCTGGCCGAGCGCCGCGCGCAGGCTCTCACCATCGATCAGGACCAGTTGCGTGAGTTGCTCGGCGAGGCCGATCTGCGTGAATTGCTCGACGCCGACGCCATTGCCGAAGTGGAAGAGACCGCGCAATGCCGGTCGGAAAGTTATCGTGCCCGCTCCGCCGATGCCATGCACGATCTGTGCCTGCGCTTGGGCGATTTAACGCGGGCCGAACTTGCGCTGCGTGTTGTCGATGCGTCCTTGCTCGAATCCATTGACCGTCTGGTGCGTTCGCGGCGACTGCTCGACCTGCGCATTGCCGGCGAGCGCCGCCTGATCGCCGCGGAAGACGCGGCGCGTTATCGCGATGGGCTGGGCATTCCACTGCCGCCGGGTCTGCCCGCTGCCTTTATGGAGCCGGTGGCGCAGCCGGTGCTGGAACTGGTGCGCCGTTATGCGCGCACCCATGGGCCCTTCACGCTGCGGGAGGCCGCTGACCGCTTTGCGCTGGATGCGGCGGCGGTTGAAAAGGCGCTGCATCAATTGGCCGAAGAGGGGCGCGCACTGGAGGGCGGATTCCGTCCTGGCGGCCTGCATCAGGAGTGGTGCGACGCGGAAATTCTGCGCCTGATTCGCCGCAAATCGCTGGCCAAGCTGCGCCGCGAAGTGGAGCCGGTGGAGCAGCACACGCTGGCCCGCTTTCTGACCCACTGGCAGGGGTTGCTCGCGCCGCGCCGCAGCGCTACTGCGCATCTTGACGCGCTGCTCGACGCGCTCGAAAGCCTGCAAGGCGCGCCGCTGCCCGCATCTCTGCTGGAAACTTCCATTCTGCCTGCACGCATTGCCGACTATTCTTCTGCCGGTCTCGATACGCTGATCGCCGCCGGAGAAGTGGCCTGGGCGGGCGTTGAACCGCTCGGCGAGCGCGATGGCCGCATCGCTCTGTTCCTGGCCGACAAGCTGCCCTTGCTGGCCCAGCAACGGCCCCTCGTCGAGCCTTTGACGGAGCGCGAAGAGAAGTTGCTGGCCGTGCTGGAATCGACCGGTGCCAGCTTCTTCGATCCGCTGCATCAGGCCGTGGGCGGCGGCTATCCTGGCGAGTCCATTGAGGCGCTGTGGAGCCTGGTCTGGCGCGGGCTCATTACCAACGATTCGCTGCACGCGCTGCGCGCCTACATCGCCAAGCCGGAGAGCGCGCGCTCGCCGCGCCGACTGCAGACAGGCGCTGTCTTCCGCTCGCGCCGCACTACGCCGCCCACCGCGCAGGGCCGCTGGTCTCTCTTGCCGCTACGTGGCGAGAAGGGAAGCGATGCCGCTCCCACGGCGACCGAGGCCAGTCACGCACTCGCGTTGCAACTGCTCAACCGCTACGGCATTCTGTTGCGCGAATCGGTGGCCGCAGAGAACGTGCCGGGCGGCTTCAGCGCGGTCTATGACGTGCTCAAAGCCATGGAAGAAAGCGGGCGCATCCGCCGCGGCTACTTTGTGGCCGGCCTGGGAGCGACGCAGTTTGCGCTGCCCGCCGCCGTGGACCTGCTGCGCCAGTTGCGCACCGCGCCCGATGCCGAAAAGCCGGAGTTTGTGCAGTTGGCCGCCACCGATCCGGCCAATCCGTATGGGTCTGTCCTGCGCTGGCCCGATCTGCCGGTGGCCGAAGAGGACGCCGAGTCTGCGCCGCGCATTCTCACCCGCGCGGCCTATGCAGAAGTGATCTTGCGCAACGGGGAACTGGTTGCCTGGCTCAAACGCGGCAATCCCAATCTGTTGATTTTTTTACCCGCCGAAGAGCCGGAGCGCTCCCACGTCGCATCGGGACTGGCACATTTCTTCTGCGCGCGCGGCCAGCAAATCATGCACGCCGCCAGCCATCAAGGCATGCTCATCACCACCATCAATGGCCAGCCGGTGGCGGCGCATCCCATGGCGCGCTTCCTCATGGATGCTGGGTTCCATCCCGGTCCGCTGGGCATGCACCTGCGCCGCATTCCGATGGGGATGCCGCAGCCCTTCACCGGCGAGGTGCAGTAGCCCATGCCTGAAGGCGATACCATCTTCCGCACTGCCCGCGCGCTGAGCCGCGCGCTTGCCGGCAAGCCGGTCACGGGGTTCCGCTCCACCTATCCGCTGCTCACGCGCTTGAACGACGACACGCCGCTCGTCGGGCAGATTGTGGAGCGGGTGGAGTCGCGCGGCAAGTGGCTGCTGATTCATTTATCCGGCGGCGGCACGCTGGCCACGCACATGCTCATGAGCGGCAGTTGGCACATCTACCGCCCCGGCGAGCGCTGGCAAAAGCCCGCCAGCCACATGCGCATCGTGATTGAAAACAGCGACTACGTGGCGGTGGGATTCACCGTGCCGGTGGCCGAGATGCACACCGCGCAGTCGCTGGCGCGCAACCGCAAAATTCCGCGCTCAGAAATCGACGTGCTCAGCGAGGCCTTCGATGCCGAGGCCGCCGCGCGCCGTTTGCTTGCGCATCAGGACGAAGAGCTTGCCGATGTGCTGCTTCGCCAGGAAGTGATGGCGGGCGTGGGCAACGTCTTCAAGTCGGAAGTCTGTTTTGTGACCGGCCTGAATCCGTTCTGCAAGGTTGCGGCGTTGACCGCGGCGCAGGTTGACGGCGTGATTTCCGCGGCGCGGCGTCTGCTTGCAGCCAATGTGCTGGAAGACTCCGGCGATGCGATTGTGACGTATGGAGGACGCAAGCGCCGCACCACGCACGAGTCGGATCCCAGCGCCAGCCTGTGGGTCTATGACCGCATGGGCGAGCCCTGCCGCCGCTGCGGCGAACTGATACGCAAGCGCATGCAAGGCCCGGATGCGCGCGTGACCTTCTGGTGCCCGCGCTGCCAGCCCATGCCCGACGGCTCGGAGATTGATGGGGAACGAGCCGCGCGGCCGGCGATTTTGTCCAGCAGGGATCGGGCGGCAAATTGAGAAGCAACAAAAAATCCTTCAACCGGGCGAAGGAATCGCTGTCCGGTTGGAGGAT
>CAVZNE010000177.1:0-7023 GCA_963776445.1 Terriglobales bacterium | reverse complement strand
GCGGGCCTTGAGCGCCTGGCCGCCGTCCTGCAAGGCAAGGTCAGCAACTTCGAAACCGACCTGTTTGTGCCCCTGATTGCCCGCGCCGCTGAACTGACCGGTTTTAAGTACAGTGATCCGTTTATGGGGAAGCGATCCGTAGGTATTCCTCCTTCGCCTACGGAAGAGGAACTTGAGAGTCGATACGAAAAGGAAAGGCTGGCCTCGGCCAGTCTGCGCATCATTGCAGACCACGCCCGCGCGGCTACTTTCCTGATTAACGACGGAGTGTTGCCCTCGAACGAAGGCCGCGGTTATGTGCTGCGCAAGATCCTTCGTCGTGGCATTCGCCATGGAAGGCTTCTTGGACAATCCAAACCGTTCATGTTCGAAATGGTTTATGCAGTACGGGACCTAATGTGTGGAGCTTACCCGGAGCTCAATGACTCAGCCGCGCGTGTCGCACGGGTCGTCGAAGGAGAGGAACGGCAGTTTGACCGAGTCCTTTCGCTAGGGTGGAAAGAGCTGCAGACAGAGATAGCCGACGCTGTTCAAGTTCACATCGACAGAGCACGGGAATTGGAGAGCAAGCCACCAAATGGAGAGGTAGCTGCACTGCTTGCGAAGCCATACACAGAGAGCGAATCGGGCATTCGGAGACCAGCAGCGATCCTAAGAGCCGCTGGAGAACCCGTGTACTTCGACGGAAAAACCGCGTTCAAAATGTATGAAACATACGGTCTGCCGAAAGACTTCATCACAGAAGAGGTACGTGATATGTACCTGGATTTTGATGATGATGGCTTTGAAGCCGCCCGCGCCGAAGAGCAAGCCCGCGCCCGCGCCAGTTGGAAAGGCGGCAGCCAAAAATCGGCCAGCCCCGCCTATCGCGAACTGCCCAAGACCGATTTCCTGGGCTACAAGCAGCTCACCGCCCCCAGCGCCGAAGTCCTCGCCATTGTGAAAGATGGCGCAGGCGTTCCTGCCGCCAAGGCTGGCGAACTGGTCGATGTGGTTCTTGACCAGACCAGCTTCTACGGCGACTCCGGCGGCCAGGCCGGCGACACCGGCTGGTTCACCTCGACCGACGGCAACGCGACCGTCGCCGAAATTCAGGGCTGCGTCCTGCCCGTCCAGGGCGTCCGCGCCCACAAGGCTCTCCTCAAGCAGGATCTGGCCGTGGGCGACACCGTCCGCACCGTGGTCGACGCGCCGCGCCGCAACGCCATCCGCCGCAACCACACCAGCACCCACCTGCTGCACGCGGCCCTGCGCCAGGTGCTGGGCGAGCACGTCAAGCAGGCCGGATCGGCCGTCGATCCCACCCGCCTCCGCTTCGATTTCTCCCACTTTGCCCAGGTGGCCGGCGAGGAACTGGAAGAAGTGGAGAGCATCGTCAACCGCGAGGTGCTGGCCAACGCCAAGGTCGACACGCTTGAGGACGTGCCCATCGACGTGGCCGTCAACGAGTACCACGCCATGGCCCTGTTCGGCGAAAAATACGGCGACAAGGTCCGTGTGGTCAAGCTCTCCGACGGCTTTTCTACGGAATTATGTGGCGGCACGCACACCACGGCCACAGGCGAAATCGGCCTCATCAAGATCGTGAGCGAGGGCTCGGTCTCCTCCGGCGTCCGTCGTCTTGAAGCCATCAGCGGCCTTGGCGCGCTCGACGCCTTCCGCCAGGACTTTGCGGTCTCGCAGATCGCCGCGCAATTGGCTCCGCCCGCCGTTGGCGGCAGCCTCACGGACTCTTTCCGCGCCAAGCTGGCCAGCCAGGAAGACGAACTGAAGCACCTGCGCCGCGAGCTGGACGAAGCCCGCATGAAGACAGCAGCCGGCGCTCTCGATGAAGCGCTTGCGAACTCCGTGGAAGTGAAGGGCGTGCGGCTCGTGACGCTCCGTGCCGACGGCCTGGAACGCGGTCAGTTACGCACACTCGTCGACAACCTCAAGCAGAAGCTCGGCGAAGGCGTAGTGGTTTTGGCCTCCGCGCAGCCCGAAGGCAAGGTTGCCCTCATCGCCGGAGTCACCCCGGGCCTGACCAAGCGCATCCAGGCCGGCAAGCTGGTTGGCGCAGTGGCCAAGCTGGTGGGCGGTTCCGGCGGCGGCAAGCCGGAGATCGCCGAAGCCGGCGGCAAAGACCAGGCCCAGATCGGCACAGCCCTCGAAGCCGCTCCGGGACTTGTCTCCGCGTTGCTCGGATAAACAGGCCGCAAAACCGGTCTTCGTACCAATGAGAAGGGCGCGGCCTCAGCCGCGCCCTTCTCTGTCTGTGAAAACCGGGTATTCGAATCCGCACCCGCCCTACGGTTTTTTGGCAAAAGCGCCGGCAGGCACCAAACTGGTCGCGGTTTCCCCGTCCAGCCGGACCGCGCCATTTTCAAAAGTCTGCAGAGCGTCCGGATCGGCGGCCATGGTCATCCAGCACACCGCGCCCTTCTTCAGCACGCTGCACACGGTTTCCACCGTGTACTGGACCTCGTGATGCTCCTTGAGCAGCCCGGCGGCCCGTTCGATCCAGACGCTATGACTGCCCAGCGAGTAGGCCCCGTACACCGGGTCAGTGATATCGAAGGTGTTGGTAAGGCCTTCTGAAGCGCCCAGGGCAAAGCCCGGCAGGTCCTTTTCGGTCATGGTCTGGCCAAAGCAGGCAAAAGGCAGCGCCACCACCACCACCACGGACGCAGGCGATCCGTGTCGGGCGGTCAGCCCAATCTGCACACAGGAAATGCCCTTCTTTTCCTCATCGCTGGCGGCAGCCTTCGCCACCTGCTGCTGCACTGCCGGGAGCGTCGCCGCAGTGTCCACCACTTCCCAGTCCACAGGCAAGCTGTAGCTGAAGCCGAGGTCGCTGGTATGAGCCTGAGCCACAGGGGCAGAGACGGGCGCCTGGGCCACAAGCGAGGCGCTGCAAAGGGCAAGAAGGGCAGTGAATAAAGGAGCTTTCATAAGGCCGCCAGTCTACCACAGCAGGGGATGCCGCCAGGAAGCCCCGCGCCGCGATCCTTTACTTGAGGAGCAGTACCGAAGCCGCCGAAACAATGCCGCCCAGAGAAAAAACAATGCCCATGTACCAGTAAGCGCGGCGGCGCGTGAGCAGGGTCACCGAGGTGATCACCAGGCCGATCTCCAGCAGGGCCTCGCCCAGGTCAAAGCGGTTGGCGCGGGCTTCCGCCTGTTCCACCTTGGTCTCCATCGCTTCGGCCGCTTCCTGCTCCTGCTTCAGGCTTTCGGCCCACTTTTCTTCGTGCTCGGCATAGCCTTTGGCCAGCTTCTTCGCGCCGTCCTTGTCGCTGATGGTCACCACGCTGAGCAGGTCCAGGGTCAGCGCCGTGTCACTGGCGCGGATCTTGTGGGCCTGGTAGTAGTTCCACTGGTCGGTGGCCTTGTTCTGATCGAGAACGGCCTCAGTGTGGGTGCGATGCCCCAGCACGGTGGTCACCGCCACCAGTACGGCGACCACGCTCATGGTAAAGGCAACCGGCCGCAGCGTCCGCTCGTGTTCGCCGTGCTCAGCCTGCTCTTGCAACTCCTGGGCTTCGTTGGGTTCCATGGGGTAGACCTCCTTGGTCAGATCTCTCGTTCGGGGATTACTTCCGCTTCCAGCGCACGCCGTCTTTCGAGTCTTCAATGACAATGCCCTTTTCCGCCAGTTCGTTGCGGATCTGGTCGGCGCGGGCAAAGTTGCGCTGCTTTTTGGCCGTGGTGCGCTCCGCCACCAGTGCGTCGATGGCCTCATCGGTCAGCGACAGGTTGGCCAGCAGTTCGGGAGAAACCTCGGTCATCCGTCCAGCCTGCTCCGCATATTCCAGCGCGCGGCGTGTCGGCTCGGCGTCGTGGTCTTCCATCACGTCAAACACCGCGTCAAAGCTCGCCAGCACCGCAAGAATCGCTTCCCGGTCGCCGGTCAGCAACTGCCCCTGGTCCATGGCCGTATTCGCCGCGCGGATCAGGTCGAAGATGGGCGCTCGGGCTTCGGCGGTATTCAGATCATTCGAAAGCGCGGCCAGGTACTCGGCCTGGGCCTTCTTTGCCGCTGCCTGCAGCGCGGGATTCTCTCCAGCGTCGAAGCTCCCCTGAACGAGCCGCTGGTGGAATGTCCGCAGCCGCTCAATGGCGTTGGTGGCGTCGATCAACCCGTCGAAGGTGAAGTTGAGTTGGTGCCGGTAGGGCACGGAGATCAGCGCCAGCCGGATGGCCGAGGCCTTGTAGCCCTTCAGCAGCAGGTCGCGCAGGGTAAAAAAGTTGCCCTCGCTCTTTGACATCTTGCGTCCGTCCACCAGCAGAAAGCGCACATGCATCCAGTGGCGCGCAAACTGCTTGTGGGTCACGCTTTCGCTCTGCGCAATCTCGTTTTCGTGGTGCGGAAACATCAGGTCTTCGCCGCCGGCGTGCAGGTCGAAGCTCTCGCCCAGAAACTCCATGGCCATGGCCGAGCACTCAATGTGCCACCCCGGCCGCCCGCGCCCAATCGCCGTATCCCACGAGGTCTCGCCGGGCTTGGCCGCTTTCCACAGGGCAAAGTCGCGCGCCGAGTCCTTCTCGTACTCGTCCACATCCACACGCGCGCCGTCTTCCATGCCCGACAGGTCTTTCTTGCTGAGCTTGCCATACTCCGGGAACGACGCCAGCCGGAAGTACCACGACCCGTCCTCGGCCTGGTAGGCAGCGCCGGCCAAAGCCAGCTTCCGCACCAGTTCCACCATCTGCGGAATGTGCTCGGTGGCGCGCGCAATCTGCTCCGGCCGCTCTACGCGCAGCGCGTCCAGGTCCTCAAAAAAAGCCTCTTCGAAGCGCTTCGTGTACTCGCCGATGGAGATTCCCGCGGTGGCGGCGTTGCGGATGATCTTGTCGTCCACGTCGGTAATGTTCATCACGTGGCGAACCTTGGTCCCGGTCAGCTTCAGCGCCCGGCGCAGCACGTCCACCTGTAAAAACGTCCTGAAGTTGCCGATGTGGCCGTAGTCGTAGACGGTGGGCCCGCAGGCGTACATGCGCAGGGCTTTGCCGTCGGAGGGGACAAGCTCGTCCATCTGTCCAGAGAGAGTATTGAAAAGGCGAAGGGTCATCGGTCAGACTTCTTGCTCACGCTTGCGTGGAAAAACTGTTGAAATTGGCGGCTTTTCAGCCCATTCGATTGTAGCAGCGGGGGATTCCGGGACGGGTCGAGGAGTTTGCGGGGCCGACTATCTTGCTAGCCCGGACTTACCGCCCCAGTGCTAGCGAAGGATTCGCCAGAAAGCGAGTGATCCGCAAACTCTCCCGAGCAGAACCGCGGCCAGGCGGCGGCGGCGATCATGGCGGCGTTGTCGGTCGAGAGCGCCGGCGTCGGAAAGGCCACGCGCAGCCCGCGCCGCGCGGCTTCGGCGGCAAAGCGGGTGCGCAGTTCGTGGTTGGCGGCCACTCCGCCAGTGACCAGGATGCGGCGCGCGCCCAGCGATTCGGCGGCGGCAAAGGTCTTCTTCATCAGGTCGCCTACCACCGCGTGCTGAAAGCTCGCAATCAGATCCAGTGTCTGCTGCGGGCAAAGGGCCAGAGCTTCTTCGCGGCTTGTCGGCGGCTTGGCCGGGACAACCGGCCCGTTCGACTCCGCTCCAATCGGCTCCGGATGCCCGAACCGGTGCGGAAACAGCCGCGCGGCGCGGGCTTCGGCCTCGGCGCGCATTCCGTGCAGTTCCACGTAGCGCAGCACGGCCGTCTTGATCCCCGAAAACGAAAACAGAAAGTGCGGGTCGAGGTCGGCGATGGGCGCGGTGCGGGCGGCCTTGGTGCGCGGGGTCTTGCCCGCCAGATGCATCTTGTGTCTTGATCTGCGAGAAAGCAAAAGGCACGGCCTTCGGGTTGCCAAAGCGCGCCAGCGCGTCGATCCACGGGCCGCCGGGGTAGCCGAAGCCGAGCAGCTTGGCCACCTTGTCGTAGGCTTCTCCCGCGGCGTCGTCCACCGTCCGGCCCACCAGCGAGTAGGTCCACGCGCCATGCGCCGGGCGCGCCAAAAACAGGTGTGTATGCCCGCCAGAGACGACCAGCGCCAGCGCCTCGGCATCTTTTTCGGCAGCTGGCGCAGTCTCCCGTTCATGCAGCAGAACGGCGTGGATGTGCCCCTCCAGGTGGTTGATGGCGATCAGCGGCAGCCCCTGCGCAAAGGCCAGCGCCTTGGCGTAGGTGATGCCCACCAGCAGCGCTCCGGCCAGCCCCGGCCCGCTGGTCACGGCGATGGCGTCCAGGTCGGCGAGGGTGATGCCGGCCTGCGCCAGCGCCGCGCGGACCACGGGAACGATGGCGCGCAGATGCTCGCGGCTGGCCAGCTCCGGAACCACTCCGCCGTAGCGGGCGTGGGTGGCGATCTGCGAGGCGACCACCGAGGAAAGCGTACGCGCGCCGCGCTCGACAACCGAGGCGGCGGTCTCGTCGCACGAGGATTCAATCCCGAGGATCAGGCCGCGCTTGTTCATACATATAGTTTAGCGGGCGGGTTATGGTGCGCTTTCAATCTGCCGGAGATCCAGCGGCTCAAACTTACGCCCTCGACCGCCGCGCGCAGAGCCGCTTTGCGGTGCAACTCCGGTTCGGTGCGCACCAGAATCTTGCCGTTGAAGGGGCGGTCGGGCTGCTGGCCTGGTCTCGGCGCAAAGCTCCAGATAGCTGTCGATGCTCTCGCGGAAGGCGCGCGCCAGCTCCGTGGCCGTTCTTCCCTCGAAATGAATCACATCCCGAAGCCCTGCCACCGTGCCGGAAAATGTCTTATCCTCCGGATCGAAGTCGATGGGTCCGGCGGCATAACCCTTGTATTCCATCATGGCTTCACCCCCGCATTGGTGAGAAACTGGCGAACTGCATCGACCGCGCCTTTTTTGGTTTCGGGCCGTGGGTGCGGACGGTGAAAGACGGCAGTCACGCCGTTCAATCTGGCCGCCACCCGGCTTCCCGCACGCTCCGTTACCTCGCCGCCCAATGCGCGAATCAGCGATTCAATCGCAGACCAGCGTATGTCCGCTTTGGTTGGTCGGAAAAAACGGCGTTCAAGCGTTGAGCCTGCTGTGC
>CAVZNE010000176.1:0-19449 GCA_963776445.1 Terriglobales bacterium | reverse complement strand
CCTGGGCACCCAGATTTGGTACGACAATGAGAGCTCAGAACACTCTAGTGTTCGTGCGAAACGGCCTGGGAGAGATAAATCATCGCCAGGAGCATGAAGATGTACGCCTGAATGAGCGAGACAAAGAAGTGCAGGCCCAGGAACAAGGACGGAATGGCCAGCGGGATGAGCGAAAAGAAGACCAGGCTCACCAGATCGCTGGCAAACATGTTGGCGTAAAGACGGATGGTGAGCGACATGACGCGCGCGCAGTGGGAGATGATCTCGATGGGGAACAGGAGCGGCGAAATCCACCACACCGGGCCCAGAAACTGCTTGATATAGCCGGGGCCGTTGGCGCGAAGGCCCTGGAACTGGTAGTAGAGGAACGTCAGGATCGCGATGCCCAGGGGCACCACCGGCGACTTGGTGGGGGTCTCGATGCCGGGGATCAAGCCGAGCAGATTGTTGATGAGGACGAACAGAAGGATGCAAGTGACGAACGCCTGAAACTTCTCGTAACCGTGGCCAATGACCTGCTCAGCCTGGCCGCCGGTAAACTCGTGGATCATTTCGGCGATCTGCTGCGCGGGGTTGGGCTTTTCCACCGACAGGGTGAGTCGGACGAGCAGGAAGAAGGCGATAAGCCCCAGGACGACAAGCAGTTCCAACGCAAAGGCGTCGTTGATGGGAGCGGCGGGATTGGAAGGATGAACGCCCACAGCCTGCAGGATCGCGGCCACGACGCCGCCAAAAAGGTGGTTCAACAAGTGCGTAAATGCAAGAGTTTCCGGCATCGAGACTTGAATCTTTCTGTTTCCGGCTCTATTTGCCCGAGGATAGCGCGGAGGCTATCAGTCCCGAAGCAATTTGAGCGCTTCCCAAGCCAGGGTTACAAAAGCCAACCCCAAGCCGCAAAGAAGAGCCACCACCGAGCCGTGGAAACACTTCAGGCTACCATAAATTACCGCTGCGAAGACTGTGAGCCTGAGCACAAAGGAGACGGCCACCAGCGCCGTGCTTTTGGGCAACTTTTGCTTGTCGAGCTTGGCGTTGACGAAGCGGATAAGCCGCTGCCACTCCATGATGCTAGCGGCCGAGATGGCGGCTCCGGCGGCCAGCATGGCGGCGTTGCGCCAGCCGGAGACAAACAGCAGCACCACCGCGGGGATCAGGCCCAGAATCAGCGTGTCGCGGATGGCGTTCTTGAGCAGAGCGTGCAACGCCGCATCGGTGAGACCGGCGAGAGGTATGTTTTCTTCACTCATGATTTGTCGTCGGGGTTTCCCTTTTCGGTCCGACTTCCCTTTTTGTCTTCTACACGGGTTGCGTTCATGGCGGCGATGGCCAACTGGATCACGTAAACCAGCCCTGAAACGCCACCCAGGACGATTCCGGCGATGGCCATCCACTTCTGATGCAGGTGAATGTCGGCCCAGGCGCCAATGAGCCAGCCGATAAACGCCGAGGAGGGCAGGAGGATGGCGACCTGCACCATCTTCTCGGCCTGCACCAGGGCGGCAATGCCGTTGGACGAGCGAGGCTGCTCGGGCTGCGGCCGGTGGTTCGGAATGGGGCGATTGAAGGCCATGGCTGTTCCTGTCCAGCATACAGGGGAAACCCGCGAACGGGTATACTTCCCTTTTGGGCCGAAGCCCAACCGATGGAAGGAAACAACGTGTTCGATTCAGAGTTTGAGAGCAATCTTTTCGACCTGCGCAAGGCCAAGCTGGAAGAGATCGTGAAGCTGGGGCAGGAGGCCTATCCGAACCAGTTTCCGGCCTCGCATACCGTTCCCGCAGTTCGCGCCAAGTGGGGCGAGACGCAAGCCGAAGAGCTGGAAGCCAACCGCGTGACGGTGGCCGTTGCCGGGCGCATTATGACTATTCGCGCCCAGGGCAAGGCCGGCTTCGCCACGCTGCAGCAAAACGGCGAACGGCTGCAAATCTATGTCCGCAAGGATGCGGTGGGCGACGAGGGCTTTGCGCTGTACAAACTGCTGGATATGGGCGACCACATCGGCGTGACCGGCTACCTGTTCCGCACGCGGACGGGAGAGTTGACCATTCACGTGGAGCGGCTGACCTTCCTGGCCAAGGCCATGCTGGCCTTGCCGGAAAAGTTTCATGGATTGGCCGACGTGGAACTGCGCTATCGCCAGCGCTATGTGGACCTGTTTACCAACCTGGAAGCGCGCGCGGTTTTTGTGAAGCGGTCCAAGGTGCTGCAGGCGCTGCGCCGGTTCTTTGACGAGCGCGGCTTTATGGAAGTGGAAACGCCGATGATGCAGCAGATTGCCGGCGGCGCGGCGGCGCGGCCGTTTGTGACCCACCACAACGCGCTGGATCAGGACATGTTTCTGCGCATTGCGCCGGAACTTTATTTGAAGCGTCTGGTGGTAGGCGGCCTGGACCGGGTTTACGAGCTGAACCGCAACTTCCGCAACGAAGGCGTGAGCACCCAGCACAATCCCGAGTTCACCATGCTGGAGTTCTATCAGGCCTACGCCAACTATCACGACCTGATGCTGCTGACCGAGGAACTGGTGGAGTATGTGGCGCTCGCGGTGAACGGCACGACGATTGTCGAGTTCAACGGGAACACCATCGACCTGGCGAAATGGACGCGGCTGAGCATGCGCGAGGCGATCCGCGAATTCTGGCCGGAGGAAGCGGGAGCCAAGCCGGCGATGACCGCATTTGAATCCGCCGCGGTGCTGCAGGCGCGGCTGCATGCCGCCATGAACTCGCTGGAGAAGGCGGTGGGCGATACCGCGCGACTGACACCGGAACGCATCGCGGAGCTGAAGACCATTTACGGCGCAGTAACCGCGGTCTACTTCGACTCCATGAAGGGAGAAGTCGTGGGCAAATCCGTCTACAACCTCTTTGAGGCGGTGGCGGAGCCGTTCCTGATTCAGCCGACCATCATTTACGACTACCCGGTGGAAGTTTCGCCGCTGTCGAAGGCCAAGCCGGACGATCCGGCCCACGTGGAGCGCTTCGAGTTCTTCTGCGGCGGCTTTGAGCTGGGCAACGCCTTCAGCGAGCTGAACGACCCGGCGGAGCAGCACAAGCGCTTTGAGCAGCAGCTTGTGGATCGGGAACACGGCGACGACGAGGCGCACCAGATGGACGAGGACTATGTGCGCGCGCTGGCCTATGGACTGCCTCCCACGGGCGGCGAAGGCATGGGCGTGGACCGGCTGGTGATGCTGCTGACCGGCTCCCGGTCTATCCGCGACGTGATACTGTTTCCGCTGATGAGACCGGAGAAGCAGGAAAAACAGTAGTCAGTGGTCAGTTGTCAGTGGTCAGTGGTCAGTTATCGGTGGTTGGCAGGCGTTTTTCCGACCGCTGATTGCTGACGGCTGACCCCGAGTCAGGAGCTTGATTCCCTTTGAACATTCTTTTTGTCGGTGACATCTTTGGCAGCGCGGGACGCAGGATTGTGCGCGAACACATCGGCCATGTGTGCGAGGCCAACGGCGTCGATCTGGTCGTGATCAATGCCGAGAATGCAGCCGGCGGCTTTGGCGTGACGCCGCAGATCGCCGAGGATCTGTTCGACCTGGGCGCGGACGTGCTGACCACCGGCAACCACATCTGGGACAAGCGCGAGCTGATCGACTATCTGAACTCGGCCCCCGCCGACAGCCAGGAGCGCCCGCGCCGGGTGCTGCGGCCGGCCAACCTGCAGCCGGGCCTTGCCGGCTACGGCGTCTTCGAAGGCACAACGGAGGGCGGCGTAGACTATGCCGTGATCGATCTGCAGGGCTGCGTCTTCATGAATACGACGAACGACCCCTTCCACACCGTCAATGCCCTGCTGGCCAATATCAAGGCCAAGGTGATCGTGGTGGATTTTCACGCCGAAGCGACCAGCGAGAAGGTGGCGATGGGCTGGTACCTGGATGGGCGCGTGACCGCGGTTCTGGGCACCCACACGCACATTCCCACCGCCGACCAGCGCGTGCTTCCGGGTGGCACCGCCTACCAGACCGATGTGGGCATGAGCGGCCCCTATGACAGCGTGATTGGCGTGGAAAAGGAACTGGTGCTGCACCGGTTTTTGACCGGCATGCCGGGCAAGTTCGAAGCCGCCAAGGGAAATCCCAAGATGTGCGCGGCCCTGGTGACCTGCGACCCGATGACCGGGCGCGCCACCTTCATTCAGCGGATCATGCTGGGCGAGTAGCGACAACCCGTTCCGGAGCGCCCAGGAAGCCGGAGTATTAATGCTCTGGCATGGATTGGATCGGCGCGGGCCCCGGAATAGGGTGGAACTTCAGGGTCTCGGAGTTGGGTGGAAGCTGTCTGACACTCTGTGGCGTAGCTGCCGGCTCGATCAATCTGCCCTTCAATTCCGCCACGGCCTCGGGAAAGGGCTTGCCCCTGAGTTCCACGGCCGCGGGGACGAAGGACTTTTCCGTAACCAGCGCCGCGGGCGAATGCGTGGCCTTCAGCAATCTGCCTTTTCCGTTGAAGGTCATGGTCCACTCCATCGGCCGCGAAGGCCTGGCGACGTCCGCAAACCGGACGATGGCGCCACCGTCGGCGGGAACCTCCAGGATGGCGGGCATGGCCGCTGGAAATTTCTGGTCCTCAGGGTACTTAGCCACCTGCGCGACCTGGGGATGCGCACCCGCCAGAGCGGCGTAGCACAAGCCAGTCGCCAGCCAGCCGGGAGTGTTTTCCGAAGGTTCTTCGGCCCGGATGCGATTGAAGGCCGAGATGGTCAGAGCATTGATGGGAGCGGGCGAGAAGAGCGAATAGCCGCGGCGCTGAATGGGGATGATGCGCACCCGGCCGGCGTCGCCGCGCGGAATCGAGGCAGAAAACAGGCTCACGTCGCCTGCTCCGGCGTTGCGCGTAAAGCGCAGCAGGAGGTGGTTGGGCAGCGCCGGGCAGACGATTTGGCTATAACTCCACTGGCCTTGATTCAACTCGAGACCCGCAACTCCGGCGCGCTCGGCGATCGCGGACTCCGCGTCCGCCGCGAGGTCGAGATCCTGGCGGCTCATCTGCCCGGCGGTGCGAAACTCGACGGATTGAACCTGCGCGGCAGTCCCAGTGCCGGGACCAAACGGCATGGGCGGTTCATGCGGGGACACAACTTTGAACTTGAGGCGCGCCGCAGCGGGATCATCGACAATCTGAGCCGGTGCGGGCGCGCAAACAGCGGCGATGAACGCGGCGCCTAAAACGAGGGGGAAGATTCGGAATCGCTTCATTCTGGCCATAGCCTATCACTCTGCGCAAAGCTGAATCTTTGAAAATCGCGTGTCGGATCAACAAAAAGGGCAGCCTGATGGAGGCTGCCCTTGATGGCCCAGGAACGTGTTGCCGCGCGCCGGCCCCTGATCGGGTCCGACGCCGGTTATGGATCGATCAACAGGTCAATAGATCACTCGATCAATGCGCTTTGTGACCGGCAGCCGGCTTGTGGGCCGCGGCGGCTGGCTTCTTCTTCTCTGGCACCAGGACGCCGTCACGAAGAACGATCTGCGCGGCCTGCGCGGTGCTGTCGGTGGCGGGAATCTGCGCGTAGCTGTCGTAGACTCCATCCAGCTCAGCCGCGGGCTGAATGCCAAAGGCCGCGCCAGCAACGGGAATTTCCTTCTCTTCCAAGGGCTTTTTCATGTTGACGATGAAGTCAGCAATCTTGGCAACCTTGGCGTCATCGGAAACAGCAAGCTTGATGACCGAAGCGGTAGCTTCAATCACAACGCCTGGAGCCGGCGTCGCCTTGTCCTTCATGAGCGCCCAAAGCTTGTCTGCGTCTTCCTTGGTCCCGGAAGCCAGAATGAACTCCTTGTCGCCGAGGTTGAGGGTGTTCAGGTCCGGAGTTTCCACGACGACCTTGTGAGCGATCTCAGCCGGCGTAGCGGCAGCGGAGATGACAAAAGTATCGGCGGGGAAAACGGTGAGAGCAGCCTGGGCCTTGATGGCGTCCAAACCGTCCAGATTGCCGTGGTACTTCTTGAAGTAGTACTCGATCTTGGGCTCGATCTGGGCCTTGAACGCCGGCGGAGCGAAGTTCCACGCACGGGAGTAGAACCAGACAGCCTGCACATAATCCTTGACTTCAGGCTTGATGTACATCTCTGCCAGTTGCAGCGTATCGACCAGTCCAGGACCGGCCTTGGTGGCCTCGGGCGGGAAGAGCATCAGCTCGGTACGGTACTCGGAAACAGCCGATTTGTAGTCCTTCTTGGCAAGCGCAAAATCCAGGGCAATGGCCGAATGGAAGATCGGATAGGTGGCGCTGGTCTGCTTCTTCCAGTCGTCGTCGGACATCTTGGCGGGCTTAACGACGGCCAAGCCCTTGCGGGCCAGAGCCGCAGCATCGTCGAGAGTCTGGGCATCGCCGGTCTTGGCGCCCTGGCTCTTTTTGATGACCACGGAGAGGAAGATGGCCTTCATGTTGTTGGGGTCGATCTGGATGAGGCGGCTGGCGGCGCTGAGCGCATGGTCTGGATCGCCGAGGCCCTGGTAGGTGTCCAGCAGCATGTCAAGAACGGAACTCTTGACGACGCTCTGGGGATACTGTGTCAGGAAGTTTTCCAGGGCCGCGGCCTTGGCCTTCTGATCGCCCTGGGTGGTGGCCATTTGATAGTTGTTGAACTCAGCCGGATCCTTGATGGAGATGGTATCCGAATCCTGGGCTCGTAGCGTGGGCGCGGAAACGAGGCAAATGCTCGCCAATGCCATCACAGACGCAAAGACAAACTTCTTCATTCAGTGCTCCTGGGAATTGCCGAAATGGAGATCAATATTCAAGCACTCGCTCGCGGAAAATACAACCGTTCTTTTGGGCGGTTGAGCACCTAGGTCACGTAGAAACGATGCCTCGGCTTCCAATGCGGTGTTGGAAGGATTATAGAAAGCCCTGCTCTCCGTGACAAGCGGCGTTGTGCAGGAAAAATCAAATGCCGTCCGCAAGATCGGGAAAAAGGCTTCTCTGTGCGGATTTGGAACCCGTACCAAACGGCTGGTTTGCCGCCCTTGAAGCGGAAAAAACGATTTTGCAAGCCGTCCTCTATGTGGGGTGGCAGGATTGCCAACTTCCTGGCTGCATGCGAACCTGAATACCAATCTATGAGAAACAGTTACTGGGCACTGCCTGTGTTTGAAGCGGGCATCATTGCAGCAGGCGCACCAGTTCAGTCTGTTCGGCCAGAAAAGCGTCGTGGCCGTGAGCGCTGGTCATCTCCCGGTAGTCGGCCAGGACGCCAGCCGCGCGAATTGTATACGCAAAGTCGCGAACGGATTCGGGGGGAAACAGCCAATCCGAACTGATGCCGACGAAACAGAGCCGGGCGCGGATCAGGGTGAAGACTTCGTTGGTCGAAGAATGGCCGTGCAGAGGGTCCCAGGTATCCATGGTGCGCAGCAGGGCCAGGTAGGCATTGGCGTCAAAGCGGTCCATGAAGACCTCGCCCTGGTGGTCGAGATAGCCGGCGATGTCGAAGCGTCCGCCAATGAGGCCGCCGCCCTGGTCGTCCAGGCCCCAGGGATCTTCGCCGTTGCGGTTGGGTTTGCGGCCGTAGCGCTCATCGAAGAGTTCCGCGGACTTGTAACTGATCATGCCGATTTGCCGGGCCAGGCCCAATCCCCGGCGGGGCGTGCGCTGGGGCGGATAATGGCCAGCCGCCCAGTCCGGGTCGTGCTGAATGGCCTGGCGCTGAAGATGGTTCAGGGCGATTCCCATGGCCGTGAGCGGGGCGACACCGATGACCACGGCCTTCTGCACCCGCTCGGGATTCACGATGGTCCATTCCAGGGCCTGCATGCCCCCCAGAGAGGCTCCCAAGGTGAGGCGAAGCCTGCGGATGCCGAGCGAGTCCATCAGCAGCGCCTGAGCCCTTACATTGTCGCGAATGGAAATCAGGGGAAAATCCGGGCCGTAGACCTTGCCCGTTTCGGGATCGACGGAGCCGGGCCCTGTGGAGCCGTAACAGGAACCCAGCATGTTGATGCAGATGACGAAATCGCGATCGAGGGACAAAACCGCGCCGGGAGCGAAGATTTCAGGCCACCAGGAGCCGACCAGCGCCGAACCGGAGAGCGCATGACAGACCAGAACGGCGTTGTCCCGCGCCGCATTGAGCCGGCCGTACACCGCGTAATGCAGCGTACAGCCAGACAAGGTGCGGCCCGAGTCCAGCAACAGCGGCTCCTCGAGCACGTAGTCGCCTTCGTAGGTGGGGACCGGGACTTGCGTCCTGGCTGGCTTGACGCCGGCCCCGATGCGGATTTCAGTCATATTCTTCATTTTGCAGCAAGACACCCTGTTGTTGCTTAGCTGGCCACGGTTTGTCCGTTGGCGGACGCGATGGCCTGGTCCAAATCGAAGAGAATATCGCGAATATCCTCGATCCCCACCGAGAGCCGAACCAGTTCGGGAGTGACGCCGGCTTCGGCCTGTTCCCCGACGGAAAGCTGCTGATGGGTGGTCGAGGCCGGATGAATCACCAGCGACTTGGCGTCGCCGATGTTGGCCAGCAGCGAGAACAGCTTGAGCGCGTCCATGAACGTCTTCCCTGCCTCGTAGCCGCCCTTGATGCCGAAGGTGACCAGCCCTCCGCGCCCGTTGGGCAGATACTTTTGCGCCCGTTGGTAGTAGGCGCTGGACTCCAGGCCGGGATAGTTGACCCACTCGACGCCGGGATGCTTCTCAAGATGCCTGGCCACGGCCAGGGCGTTCGTAGAGTGCCGCTCCAGGCGCAGGTGCAGCGTCTCGATGCCCTGCAGCAGCAGGAAAGCGCTGTGCGGCGCGAGGGCCGCGCCGGTGTCGCGCAGTCCCTGCACGCGCGCCTTGAGGATGAAGGCCAGCGGTCCAAAAGCCTCGGTGTAGGAAAGGCCGTGATAGGAGGGGTCCGGCTCGGTGAAGTTTTTGAAGCGGCCAGAAGCGGCCCAGTCGAACTTGCCGGCATCGACAATGATGCCGCCAATGGTGGTGCCGTGGCCGCCCAGGAACTTGGTGGCGGAGTTGACGACGATGTCCGCGCCCCACTCGATGGGCCGCACCAGGGCCGCGGAGGCCGAGGTGTTGTCGATGACCAGGGGAATGCCGTGTTCGTGGGCGATGGAGGCCAGCGTTTCGATGTCCGCAACATCCAGCTTGGGGTTGCCCAGCGTCTCGGTGTAGAGGGCGCGGGTCTTGTCGTTGATGGCCGCGCGCAGGCCATCGAAGTCGTCGGCGTCCACAAACCGCACCGTGATGCCCAGGCGCGCAAAGGTGTAGCGAAGCAGGGTGTAGGTGCCGCCATACAGCGAGGTGGTGGAGACGATTTCGTCTCCGGCCGAAGCCAGCGTGGTGAGGGCCAGGGTTTCCGCCGCCATGCCGGAGGCCGTGGCCAGGCCGGCAACGCCGCCTTCGAGAGCGGCTACGCGCTTTTCAAAAACGTCGTTGGTGGGGTTCATGATGCGGGTGTAGATGTTGCCGAACTCCTGCAATCCAAACAGCCGCCCGGCGTGGGCCGCGTCGTGAAACACATAGGAAGCGGTCTGATAGATGGGCACCGCGCATGCGCCGGTGGTTGGATCGGGCGTTTGACCGGCGTGGACGGCGAGGGTGGCAAACTGCTGCGGCTTCGATTCAGACATTCCTGGCTCCTTGCGAGTTTCTGTGGTTCGGCTAGGGGGTGCGGTGAAGTGGGGTTGCGGCTTCACCGGAATACGAAACGGCCCGAATCCTTTGAGGATCCGGGCCGCATGTTTCGAGATTGGTTGCGCCTAGCGCAGTTGCCTCTCAAGCTTCACACGGACAGGTCCCCGCTCCATGCACATACACATGGCCATGACCGCAATTCCGTGTTTCGTTGAGTTCGACATTATGGAAAGTATCCATGGAAGAAGCGGGGAAAGTCAAATTGAGACTCCGCTGCTTGGCCGGGTATGACGCGGAAGAAGGAACGAAAAGCAAGGCGGGACGCTACTCTTCCGGCTTCCACACATAGGCTGCGGGCTGGGGCAGGCCGATGTGGGCGAGGACACGACAGACGAACTGGCGGGCCATCTCGGTCGAATCGATGGGGCGGTTGTAAAACGCGGGAATGACCGGGAAGATGACCGCGCCGGCTTCGGCGGCCAGGGTCATGTTGCGCAGATGGATGCGGTTGAAGGGGGTCTCGCGCACGCAGAGCAGCAGCGGGCGACGCTCCTTGAGAGTGACGTCGGCGGCGCGGGCGATGAGCGAGTTGGCCATGCCGTTGGCTATGGCTGCAAGGGTGCCCATGGAGCAGGGCAGGACGATCATGCCGCTGCTGGGATAGCTGCCGCTGGCGATGGCCGCGCCGATGTCGGCGTTGGAGTGCTGCACTGTTTTTACCGGAGGCGCGCCGAGCAGCTTTTCGAGGCACTGCGTGCGGCCACTCCCTCCCAGCTCTTCCGCGATCACACGGAGCGAGTTTTCAGAAGCCACAAAGTGGACGCGGGTTACGCGCTCGTCCGCTTCCAGGGCGCGCAGCAGTTCGCGGCCAAAGATTGCGCCGGATGCGCCGGTAAGTGCAACGGTTAGATTTGCGGCTTGCACTGTGCGGGCTCCTTTTTGAGGATTGAGATTCGTGATGATTGGGCTGGTGAGCTTTGTGCTTTCCCACCCTTCGCAAAAAACGCGAAGGATGGGGCACCCAGATTGTGCAACGACGAGCGAAAGGCTACTCGCCGAGGACGCGCTTGAAGATCGCGTCCACGTTGCCTAACTGGCGCATGTAGTCGAATGTGCGGTCCAGTTTTTCCGGGCTGAGCAGAGCGGTGATTTTGGGATCGCGCGCTACTTCGTCGCGGAAGACCAGATCCTCTTTCCACGATTGCATGGCGTGGGACTGCACGAGGCGATAGGCGTCCTCGCGCATCATGCCGGCCTCGGCCAGATCGAGCAGAAGTTGTCCAGAAAAGATGAGGCCGCCGGTGCTTTCGAGATTCTTCTTCATGCGCTCGGGATAGACCAGCAGTCGGTCGATGAGGCTGGCGGTTTTGGCCAGCAGATAGTCCACCAGGATGGTCGAATCGGGGAAGATGATGCGCTCCACCGAGGAGTGCGAAATGTCGCGCTCGTGCCACAGTGCGATGTCTTCAAAGGCCGCCTGGGCATTGGAGCGCAAGACGCGCGCAAGGCCGCAAATCTGTTCGCTGGTGATGGGGTTCTTTTTGTGGGGCATGGCGGAGGAGCCCTTCTGCTTTTCGCTGAAGAACTCCTGCGCCTCGCGGACTTCGGTGCGCTGCAGGTGGCGGACTTCAAGGGCGATTTTGTCGAGCGTGCTGCCGACGATAGCCAGCGTGGAAATGTAGGCGGCATGGCGGTCGCGCTGGATAACCTGGGTGGCCACGGGGGCGGGCTTAAGGCCCAGGCGCTCGCAGATTTTTTCTTCGTGCTCCGGCTTCAAGTGGCCGAAGGTGCCGACTGCGCCAGAGAGCTTGCCGACGCGCATGTCCTCAGCAGCCGCGTCGAAGCGGGCCAGGTTGCGCTCCATTTCGGCATACCAATTGAGCAGTTTGAGGCCGAAGGTGGTGGGCTCGGCGTGGATGCCGTGGGTGCGGCCGATGGTGGGCGTGTGCTTGAACTCGATGGCGCGTTTTTTAAGGACGGCCATGAAGGCAACCAAGCCAACGCGTATTTGCGCGGAGGCTTCCTTGACCTGGAGAGCCTGCGCCGTGTCGACAATGTCGTTGGAGGTAAGACCGTAGTGGAGCCAGCGGGATTCGGCATCGAGGCCCTGGGCTTTGAGGCTTTCGGCGACCGCGGTGGTGAAGGCGATGACGTCGTGCTTTACCTCCGCCTCGATCTCCTGAATGCGGGCGACGGAAAAACTGGCCTTGGCAGCGATGGCCTCGGCCGCAGCGGCGGGAATCACGCCGTCCTCGGCCAGCACGGTGCTTGCCGCCGACTCCACCTGCGAGCCAGCAGCGGTACTTGTTCTCTTCGGTCCAGATGCGGCCCATCGCCGGGCGAGTATAGCGGTCGATCAAGGGAAACTCCTCGCCAGAGCCGCTTTCCGCGGCCTGTTCCACTCTCGATTGTACGAGGAGAGCGGGTTCAGGCGCGAGGAATGCCCAGGCGATGGTGGAGTTCATCCAAAAGCAGGCCCTGGCCGGGCTTGTAGGGCTGGAACCACTCGCCGTCGATCACCAGTTGCGGAACGGCGCGCTTGCCGACGCGGCGCAGCACCTCGGCCGAGGCGGCGGGGTCGGCATCTACGTTGATTTCGGTGTATTCGATGCCGTGGGCGTCGAGAAACTGCTTGGCCATCCGGCAGTCCCGGCACCATTTTGTCGCGTAAATCTGCACGTTCATGGGGCCATTGTACTGCGCCCTCTTTGCTAAGATCTGTGACCATGACGGCCGACGAAATCAAGGCGCTGTTGAAGCTGGAACCGCACCCGGTCGAGGGCGGATCGTTCCGCCGCACGTATGCCTCGGCGGGCAAGGTGGAGATGCCACGCGGGCTGCGGCACATGGGCACGGCGATCTATTACCTGCTGGAGCCGGGAACCTTCTCTGAGATGCACGTACTGGCATCGGACGAAATCTTCCACTTCTACCTGGGCGATCCGGTGGAGATGTTGCTGCTTTATCCGGACGGGCGCTCCGCGGTTTTTACGCTTGGACCGGACTTGGCGGCAGGGCAGCATGTGCAGTTGGTCGTTCCCGCGGGAGTTTGGCAAGGGACGCGGCTGCTGGGCGAGGGGATAGTGGCGCTGCTGGGATGCACGGTGACGCCGGGCTTCGACTTTGCCGATTACCGGAGCGCGAGTTACGCGGAGTTGGCGGAGAAATGGCCGGGGGAAGCGGAACGGATCAGGAAGCTGACCAGGAGCTAGAAGCGGAGGGTTTTCCGTTTCTGGAAAGCTGGCCTTGTGCTTTCCCATCCATGGCGCAAAAACAACGACGCGCCATGGATGGGGCACCCAGTGCGTGGCGGTGAAGGTGGCTTAAGACGAGCGGCGCTCGCGAAAGAAGCTGCGCAGCAACTCCGCCGCTTCGTCGGCCAGAATTCCCTGCTCCACCTGCATCTGGTGGTTGAGTTGCGGGTGGTTGAGAACGGAGAGCACCGAGCCGGCTGCGCCGGCCTTGGGATCGGCGGCGGCAAAGACCAGGCGGTCGAGGCGGGCGTGAATCATGGCTCCGGCGCACATGGAGCACGGCTCCAGCGTCACGTAGAGCGTGCAGCCGTTGAGCCGGTAGTTCTCGATTGCCGCGCCGCCGCGCGCAGGGCCACGATCTCGGCATGGGCCGTTGGGTCAGTGTCGCGGAGAACGCGATTCTGACCGCGCGCAACGATTGGCCCTCGCGGACGACAACCGCGCCGATGGGCACTTCGCCGGCCTCCGCGGCCAGGCGGGCTTCGGCAAGAGCGGCTTGCATGGCTTCGCGGTCGTCGATCATGGTCCCGATGCGAGCGCCTCCGGCTGCTGCTGGGTCATGCAGTGCAGCGTGCCCAGGCCCCAGACCAGATCCACGCAGTGGATGCCGATCACTTCGCGGTCCGGAAAGACTTCGGCCAGCATGTTCAGCGCCACGCGGTCGTTGGGATCGTGGAAGGTGGGCACCAGCACCAGTCCGTTGGCGATGTAGAAGTTGGCGTAGCTGGCCGGCAGCCGCTGGCCGCTGAAGACGCACCGGGCGCGGCATCGGCAGTTCGACCAGCGTGAACTGCTTGCCGTCGAGCGTGCGCGCGGCCTTGAGGCGGGCAAGATTTTCGGCCAGCGGCGCGTGGTTGGGATCGCTCGATGTTCGGCTCGACGGCGGTGACGATGGTCGCGGGGCCGACGAAGCGGGTGATGTCGTCCACGTGGCCGTGGGTGTCGTCGCCGGTAACGCCGCGGCCGAGCCAGATGACCTGATCGATGCCGAGGATAGTCGTGAAAGGCCTGCTCCAACTGGGCGCGGCTGACGCCGGGATTGCGCTGCTGCTGCTCGCTGAGCAGGCACTCTTCGGTGGTGAGCAGAATGCCCTCGCCGTTGGTGTCGATGGAGCCGCCTTCGAGCACCAGCCGGTGGGGAGGATTATCAGGATCGGTGTCGCTCTCGAGCTTGACAGAGGGCTGCCACTCGGGCAGACCGAGCAGTTCGGTGACGCGGCCGGGCAACTGGTCGTCGAACTGCCAGTCGGGATACTTGGCCCAGCCATTGAAATGCCAGTTGGTGATGCCTAGCTGGCCCTGAGCATTACGCACGAAGATGGGACCGGAGTCGCGGGTCCATATGCGGTCGGTCGGCCAAGTGTGAAAAGTCACCCGGCTGAGATTTGCGCCGGCCCGCGCTAGTATCCACTTAACGCGGCGCTGGGCGCGGATGTCCTGGACCAGAATGTGGACACACTCCTGCGCGGAGAGTAGGCGAACGACCTCGGCATAGGCCCAGGGGATGGGCTGGAACTTGCCCGGCCAATCCTGGGGAGTGTGCGGCCAGGCCAGCCAGGTGGTCTCGTGGCGGTTCCACTCGGCGGGCATGCGGTAGCCCAGTTGTTGCGGTGTTTCGATCATCTTTGAAGAGCTCGATTCTAATCGTTTATAGAGAGGACAGATTATCGCAAAAACAACCGCAGATCCTTCGACCCGCTGCGTTCGCTCAGGATGACAGCCGTTATCGGGCGCCAGCCGCTACTTGGAGTCTCCGTCTTCCGACCAGGTGTTGACGGGGTCGAGGAAGCGCTTGGTGATGGGCGCGTAAGCGTCGATGCGGCGGTCGCGGAGGAAGGGCCAGTTGCGGCGGGTGTCTTCAATCAGGCCGAGATCGATGGTGCCGATCAGGATTTCTTCCTTGTCGTGCGAGGCCTTGGCGATGATGCGGCCGAAGGGATCGGCCAGAAAGCTGCCGCCCCAAAACTCCAGTCCCTGCCCGCCTACGCGATTGCCGAGTACGTCGCCGTGCTCCACGCCGACGCGGTTGACGCCGGCCACGTAGACGCCGTTGGCGATGGCGTGGGCGCGCTGGATGGTCTGCCAGGCGTCGGCGTGGAGCACGGCGACGTACTCGGCAATCGCGTTGGCGGGCAGGGGTTGGAGTTCTGGGGCGGCAGCTTTCTGGCCGATCCCTTTGGTCGCATCATCGCCAAGGCCTCGCACGACAAGGAAGAAATCCTGATCGGTACCATCGATCTCGGCCTGATTGAAGATACCCGCCGCAACTGGCCCTTCCTCCGCGACCGCCGCATCGACGCCTACGCGCCCATCACCAAGCGCTTCCTCGACCCCGTCAACACCTGGTCGGAAGACGGAGACTCCAAGTAGCGGCTGGCGCCCGATAACGGCTGTCATCCTGAGCGAACGCAGCGGGTCGAAGGACCTGCGGTTGTTTTTGCGATAATTTGTCCTCTCTAAAACGATTAGAATCGAGCTCTTCAAAGATGATCGAAACACCGCAACAACTGGGCTACCGCATGCCCGCCGAGTGGAACCGCCACGAGACCACCTGGCTCGCCTGGCCGCACACTCCCCAGGATTGGCCGGGCAAGTTCCAGCCCATCCCCTGGGCCTATGCCGAGGTCGTTCGCCTGCTCTCCGCGCAGGAGTGTGTCCACATTCTGGTTCAGGACATCCGCGCCCAGCGCCGCGCTAACTGGATACTAGCGCGGGCCGGCGCAAATCTCAGCCGGGTGACTTTTCACACTTGGCCGACCGACCGCATATGGACCCGCGACTCCGGTCCCATCTTCGTGCGTAATGCTCAGGGGCAGCTCGGCATCACCAACTGGCATTTCAACGGCTGGGCCAAGTACCCGGACTGGCAGAACGACGACCAGTTGCCCGGCCGTGTAACCGAGCTGCTCGGTCTGCCCGAGTGGCAGCCCTCTGTCAAGCTCGCGAGTGACACCGACCCCGATAATCCTCCCCACCGGCTGGTGCTCGAGGGCGGCTCCATCGACACCAACGGCGAAGGCATTCTACTCACCACCGAAGAGTGCCTGCTCAGCGAGCAGCAGCAGCGCAATCCCGGCGTCAGCCGCGCCCAGTTGGAGCAGGCCTTTCACGACTTCCTCGGCATCGATCAGGTCATCTGGCTCGGCTGCGGCGTCACCGGCGACGACACCCACGGCCACGTGGACGACATCACCCGCTTTGTAGGCCCCGCGACCATCGTGACCGCCGTCGAGCCGAACATCGCCGATCCCAACTACGCGCCCCTGGCCGACAATCTTGCCCGCCTCAAAGCGGCTCGCACACTCGACGGCAAGCAGTTCACGCTGATCGAACTGCCGCTGCCCCGCCCGGTGCTCTTCAACGGCCAGCGTCTGCCCGCCAGCTACGCCAACTTCTACATCGCCAACGGCCAGGTGCTGGTGCCCACCTTCAATGATCGCAATGACCGCGTGGCGCTGAACATTCTGGCTGAGGTCTTTCCGGATCGAGAAGTCATCGGCATCCACTGCCTGGATTTGGTCTGGGGCCTGGGCACTCTCCACTGTATGACCCAGCAGCAGCCCGAGGCTCTCGCATTGTGACCATGATCGACGACCAGGAAGCCATGCAAGCCGCCCTCGCCCAGGCCCGCCTTGCCGCGGAGGGCGGCGAAGTGCCCATCGGCGCGGTCGTCGTCCGCGAAGGCGCAATCGTGGCCAGCGGACAGAATCGCGTCCTGCGCGATTCTGACCCCACGGCCCATGCCGAAATCGTGGCTCTGCGCGCGGCTGGCGCGGCAATCGGCAACTACCGTCTCAACGGCTGCACGCTCTACGTGACGCTGGAACCCTGCTCCATGTGCGCCGGAGCCATGATTCACGCCCGCCTCGACCGCCTGGTCTTTGCCGCCACCGACCCCAAAGCCGGAGCCGCCGGTTCGGTGCTCTCCGTTCTCAACCACCCGCAACTCAACCACCAGATGCAGGTCGAGCAGGGAATTCTGGCCGACGAAGCCGCAGAGTTATTGCGCAGTTTCTTCCGCGAGCGCCGCTCGTCTTAAGGCCTCTTCACTGCCACATACACTGGGTGCCCCATCCATGGCGCGTCGTTGTTTTTGCGCCATGGGTGGGAAAGCACAAGGCCAGCTTTCCAGAAACGCGGAGAACCCTCCGCACCTAGCTCCTGGTCAGCTTCCTGATCCGTTCCGCTTCCCCCGGCCATCTCTCCGCCAACTCCGCGAAACTCGCATTCCGGTAATCGGCAAAGTCGAATCCCGGCGTCACCGTGCAGCCCAGCAAGGCCACTATCCCCTCGCCCAGCAGCCGCGTCCCTTGCCAAACTCCCGCGGGAACCACCAACTGCACATGCTGCCCAGCCGCCAAGTCCGGCCCAAGCGTAAAAACCGCGGAGCGCCCGTCCGGATAAAGCAGCAACATCTCCACCGGATCGCCCAGGTAGAAGTGGAAGATTTCGTCCGATGCCAGTACGTGCATCTCAGAGAAGGTTCCCGGCTCCAGCAGGTAATAGATCGCCGTGCCCATGTGCCGCAGCCCGCGTGGCATCTCCACCTTGCCCGCCGAGGCATACGTGCGGCGGAACGATCCGCCCTCGACCGGGTGCGGTTCCAGCTTCAACAGCGCCTTGATTTCGTCAGCCGTCATGGTCACTGATCTTAGCAAAGAGGGCGCAGTACAATGGCCCCATGAACGTGCAGATTTACGCAACAAAATGGTGCCGGGACTGCCGGATGGCCAAGCAGTTTCTCGACGACCACGGCATCGAATACACCGAAATCAACGTAGATGCCGACCCCGCCGCCTCGGCCGAGGTGCTGCGCCGCGTCGGCAAGCGCGCTGTTCCCCAACTGGTGATCGACGGCGAGTGGTTCCAGCCCTACAAGCCCGGCCAGGGCCTGCTTTTGGACGAACTCCACCATCGCCTGGGCATTCCTCGCGCCTGAACCCGCTCTCCTCGTACAATCGAGAGTGGAACAGGCCGCGGAAAGCGGCTCTGGCGAGGAGTTTCCCTTGATCGACCGCTATACCCGCCCGGCCATGGGCCGCATCTGGACTGAAGAGAACAAATACCGCTGCTGGCTGCAGGTTGAGTCGGCGGCCAGCACCGTGCTGGCCGAGGACGGCGTGATTCCCGCCGCTGCGGCCGAGGCCATTGCCGCCAAGGCCAGCTTTTCCGTCGCCCGCATTCAGGAGATCGAGGCGGAGGTGAAGCACGACGTCATCGCCTTCACCACCGCGGTCGCCGAGAGCCTCAAAGCCCAGGGCCTGGACGCCGAGTCCCGCTGGCTGCACTACGGGCTGACCTCGAACGACATCGTCGACACGGCGCAGGCGCTCCAGGTCAAGGAAGCCTCCGCGCTGATCCGCGCCGGCCTCGTCGCGCTTCTGGCCGTGCTCAAGCGGCGCGCCATCGAGTTCAAGCACACGCCCACCATCGGCCGCACCCACGGCATCCACGCCGAGCCCACCACCTTCGGCCTCAAGCTGCTCAACTGGTACGCCGAGATGGAGCGCAACCTGGCCCGCTTCGACGCGGCGGCCGAGGACATGCGCGTCGGCAAGCTCTCCGGCGCAGTGGGAACCTTTGGCCACCTGAAGCCGGAGCACGAAGAGAACATCTGCGCGCGCCTGGGCCTCAAGCCCGCGCCCGTGGCCACGCAGGTCATCCAGCGCGACCGCCATGCGGCCTACATCTCCACGCTGGCCATCATCGGCAGCACGCTGGACAAAATCGCCGTCGAAGTGCGCCACCTGCAGCGCACCGAAGTGCGCGAGGCGCAGGAGTACTTCAGCGAAAAGCAGAAGGGCTCCTCGGCCATGCCGCACAAAAAGAACCCCATCACCTGCGAGCAGATCAGCGGCCTGGCGCGCGTCCTGCGCGGCAATGCCCAGGCGGCCTTTGAAGACATTGCCCTATGGCACGAGCGCGACATCTCGCACTCCTCGGTCGAGCGGGTCATCTTCCCCGACTCGACCATTCTGGTCGACTATCTGCTGGCCAAAACCACCGACCTGATCGACCGGCTGCTGGTCTATCCCGAGCGCATGAAGAAGAATCTCGAATCCACCGGCGGCCTGATCTTCTCCGGCCAATTGCTGCTCGATCTTGCCGAAGCCGGCATGATGCGCGAGGACGCCTATCGCCTGGTGCAGTCCCACGCCATGCGCGCCTGGAAAGAGGATTTGGTCTTCCGCGACGAAGTGGCGCGCGATCCGGCAATTACCGCGCTGCTCAGCCCGGAGAAGCTGGAAAGCACCTTCGATTACACGCGCCAGTTAGGCAACGTGGATGCGATCTTCAAGCGCGTCCTGGGCGAGTAGCCTTTCGGTGTTAATCCGGCCTCCACATCCCTCGCGTTTTTTGCAAAGGATGGGAAAGCACAAAGCTCACCCGCCCAATGCAACACAAATCTGAATCCTGAAGGAAAATAAACTTCACCGTGCAAGCAGCAAATATAACCATTGCGTTATGGGCACGCTCCGGCCCCATGCTCGGCCGCGAAGCCTGCCCCGCACCATGCAACGGACAAGCGCGTAACCCGCGTCCACTTTCCTGCAGCTTTCTGAAAACTGGCTCCCAGTATGATGGCGAGCAAAAAAAAAAA